>JAPOYS010000098.1 GCA_026706455.1 Chloroflexota bacterium
TTGGTCGCCCCTACGAGGCTCGCTTCTTTCGCATGACTAACTTGGTACTGCTTCTGTGGTTAAGAAACATGCGCAAACTCCAACCTATAAATCGCTCGCCAGCGACGCTAAACTGGCAAGTCTGAGAATTGTTTATCAGGAGGCACGATGGCGGAATCCATTCTCTCAGCCGAGGACGTCCGCGCCATCGCCGATCTGGCGCGCCTGGAATTGAGCGAAGACGATGTCGCCCTGTATCAGCGGCAGCTCTCGGCCATCCTGGATTATTTTCAGAAGCTGGAAGAGCTGGACACCTCGCGCATCGACCCGACGTCAACCGTACTGCCCACTACCAACGTCATGCGCGCCGATGTAGCGGGCGCCGCGCTGTCGGTCGACGAGGCGGTCGCCAATGCGCCCGACAGCGACGGCGAACAGTTCCGCGTCCGCGCTGTGCTCGATGGCTAGCGTCTCGAAAGCGTCCGCATGACCAGCAGCGTCCGCGTCGCCCTGATCCAGGCTCGCCCCGTCTATTATGACTTGGCGAAGACTGTCGACAAAGCCTGCGCGCTGATCGGCGAGGCGGCGGGGCAGGGCGCGCAACTGGCCGCCTTCCCCGAGACCTTCTTCCCCGGCTACCCAGCCTGGCTTGATTACGCGCTTGATTACGCCCGCTGGGATCATCCGCCGACCAAGAAGCTCTATGCCCGTCTCGCCGCCAACAGCCTCGCCTTACCTAGCCCGGAGATGCGGCGCCTGCGAGATCAAGCGCGCGAGCATTTGATCGTCCTGCTGCTGGGTATAAACGAGCGCGTGCCGGTCGGACGTGGCAACCGCAGCCTCTACAACAGCATCATCACCATCGACGCTGACGGCGCGATCGTCAATCATCATCGCAAACTGCGCCCCACGTACACAGAACAACTGGTGTGGGCGCCGGGTGATGGCGCGGGCTTGGGCGCGATTGATACCGCTGTCGGGCGCCTCGGCGCTTTGATCTGCTGGGAACACTGGATGCCGCATGCCCGTCAAGCCTTGCACCATAGCAACGAATCCATTCATGTCGCCATGTGGCCCGCTGTCAAGGAAAGCCATCAGATCGCCAGCCGTCATTACGCCTTCGAAGGCCGTACATTCGTGCTCGCCGTCGGCGGCCTCATGTCCGTCTCCGACTTTCCCGCTGAGCTTGAGCTGCCGGAAGAATTGCGCGCGCAGCCGGAAGCGCTGTTGCTGAATGGAGGCAGCGCCGTCATCGCGCCCGATGGCGCCTACCTGGTCGAGCCGGTTTACGGCGAAGAGACGATTCTGTATGCCGATCTTGATCTGACGCGCATCGCCGAAGAACAGATGGCGCTCGATGTCACTGGCGGCTACGCGCGAGATGATATCTTTACGTTTGAAGTGAACCGGCGGCGATTGGAATAGCGTTGTAGGGGCGGAGCCTTGGCTCGCCCTCCCAACCCCATCCCCCGCCAATCGCATCTCCCAATTAAACGAGTTGTAGGGGCGGAGCCTTGGCTCGCCCTCCCAACCCCATCCCCGCCAATCGCATTGTAGGGGCGACATACAATATCGCTTCTACAGTTCATCCTGGCGCCCGCGCCGCGACGCAACAGCCCAATCTTGCGTACAGGGATGTAGCGAGTTTGTCATTGTCATCTTGCTTTGACGGGACCTGGCTGGCGTGATAACATCGGTAGGAGCTGTCGGTTTGCGCTAGCGGCGCGTTTGTGGAAGACTGAACGAATGAAAGTTGCCGATGCGGTAGCGAGAGTGCTGAAAGCGGAGGGGGTCGAATACCTCTTTGCCTATCCCGTCAACCCGCTCATTGAAGCGGCGGCGAAACTGGACATCCGTCCGATCATCGTCAGGCAGGAACGTATCGGTCTGCACATGGCTGACGCGCTGAGCCGCGTGACATCGGGTGAAAAGATCGGCGTTTTCTGTATGCAGAGCGGGCCTGGATCGGAAAACGCTTACGGTGGCGTCGCGCAAGCCTATGGCGATTCCGCGCCGATCCTCGTCTTGCCAGCCGGCTATCCAAGGCGCATCGCCCAGATCCAGCCAAACTTCAATTCCGCCCTGAACTATCGGCAGGTGACGAAGTCCTGCGAACAAATCACCGTGCCCGAAGCGGTCCCCGAGGCGATGCGGCGCGCCTTCACCCAAGTCCGCAACGGCCGTCCGCGCCCAGTGCTTGTGGAATTCCCATCCGATATATTTGCTGAGGAGATTCCCGACTCCTTTGAGCCAAGGCCGGCGCCCGTCCTGCGCTATGGACCCGACAGCGCCTCGATTGAAGCGGCGGCGCGGGCGCTGCTTGCGGCCGAATGTCCGGTCATCTATGCCGGGCAGGGCCTGCATTACGCAAAAGCATGGACTGCATTGAAGGAACTGGCGGAGCTGCTCGGCGCCCCGGTGACCACGAGCTTGGGCGGCAAGAGCGCCTTCCCGGAAGACCATCCGCTGGCATTGGGCGCCGGCGGACGGGCGATCCCGAAGCCGGTCCATCACTTCCTGCATAAAGCCGATCTGATTTTCGGCATCGGCTGCAGCTTCACGCGCACCGCCTTCGGTGTATCGATTCCCTCTGGAAAACGAGTTATTCATGCGACAATAGATCCGGCCGACATCAACAAGGATGTGCCCGTAGAGATCGCGCTCGTTGGCGATGCCGGCTTAATCTTGGATGGCTTGGTGGAAGCGGTCCGCGCTCGATCCAATGGCGCGAATGAAACGCGCCGGGCGAAAGTAGCGGCGGAAATCGCTGCAGTGAAAGCGGAATGGCTCCACCAATGGAAGCCGAAGCTCACATCGGCTGAAGCGCCGCTCTCGCCCTATCGCGTCATTTGGGATTTGCTGCATACGGTCGATGTCAAGAATACGATCATCACGCACGATGCCGGCAGCCCGCGCGACCAACTGTCACCCTTCTGGCAGTCGGTCGCCCCGCTGAGTTATATTGGCTGGGGCAAGACGACGCAGCTCGGTTACGGTCTTGGGCTGGCGATGGGCGCGAAGCTGGCCAAGCCCGATGCGCTCTGCATTAATGTCTGGGGTGATGCCGCCATCGGTTTCACCGGCATGGATTTTGAGACGGCTGTGCGCGAGAGAATCCCGATTCTATCGGTGCTTTTCAACAACTTCTCCATGGCGATTGAGATTCCGATCATGCCCGTGTCCACCGAGAAGTTTCGCAGCACCGACATCTCCGGTCACTACGCGGACATGGCGAGGGCATTCGGCGGCTACGGCGAGCGCGTCGAAGCGCCCGACCAGATTGTCCCGGCAATTCAACGCGGCGTCCAAAAGACGCGGGAAGGCATTCCCGCCCTGCTTGAGTTCATTACGGCGAAGGAAACGCAGATTTCGTCATTCTAAATCGATAGCGCAGTCCCATTCCACAGTAGAAGGGATAAAGCATGAATTCCATAAGACCGATGACCATCCTGAGCCTTGCGCTGCTGCTGCTTGGGAGCCTGCTGCCGGCGGCCGCCAGCGAATTCCCGCCCGGCGAGTTCATCCTGCCTGGCACAAAGGACGGCGCGCCGGACAGCACCCGTATCGCGCCTGTTTACCAGGCGACGCCGACCGGCAATTGGGTGATCCACTACGATCCAAACACGCCGCTTAGCGAGAAATGGGAATACGTGCATCGCATCGGCGGGACCATTGTCGAGCGCATAGAAGAGTTGGAGATTTGGGTGGTCGATGTGCCCGAATCCTTCGGCTTGAACTTCACCTTCGATAGCGATGTCGCATTGGTCGAGCAGGACTTCGTCGTCAGCGTGCATTTTGACATCCCGCCCAACGACCCCGATTATGATCGGCAATGGGCGCTGCAGCATATCGAGGCGGAGCAAGCCTGGGATCAGATGGGCGAGTTGCGCGATATCACAGTCGCCGTCATCGACACGGGCGTCTGCATGAGCCACGAAGATCTAGTCGAGCGCGTCCTGGACAATGGCTACGACTTTGTCGACAACGATGATGATCCGGAAGATGTCTTCGGGCACGGCTGTTCGGTCGCCGGCATCATCGCCGCCAATATCGACAACGGCATCGGCATCGCCGGTTTCGCGCCCAACAGTTCGATTCTGCCGGTGCGCGTGCTGGGTCCGAGCGGCAGCGGCTCAATGGCTGATGTCGCCGCCGGCATCGTCTACGCAGCGGATGAAGGCGCGGACATCGTCAACCTGTCGCTCGGCAGCATGGTCGGATCGCAGGTGACCGAAGACGCGGTCAATCACGCCGTCGCCAAGGGCGTCACCGTTATCGCCTCGGCTGGCAACAGTGGCGGCGCCTTGCCGGGCTTCCCCGCGCGTTACGAGAATGTGGTCGCCGTCGGCGCCATCGATCCCGACGGCTCGCGCAGCAGCTTCAGCAACAAAGGCGCCGATATCTGGGCGCCGGGCCGCGATATCCACACGATTCATCTCGACAATGGCTACAAGGCGCTCAATGGCACCAGCTTCTCCGCGCCTTATGTGGCGGCGATGGCGGCTGTGTTGGAAGGCATGGGTCGGGAGCTGCACCTTGACGGCGGCGATATGACCTGGACCTGCATGCGCGAAGGCGCCTGCGAGACCGTTCCCGGCAGCTAAACCAATCCACTAATCTGAAAATGTAGGGGTGACCTATTAGGTCACCCTTTCTGAATCCCGCAAACGGTGAAATTATAACGGCGACGCTATGAGTCGCCCGCCTCCCAATGAAAATGCCCTCAGCGCCTGGGTCGCCGCCGATCGATATACACCGGTTGAAACTCCCTGGACGGCGGAGGCTCGCCATAAATGGTCCGGTCGAGCGTATCGCTGAACCCGCTGAGCAAATTGCGCAGTTGCGCGCGCGCGTACTGCAAACGCTTCTTCACCGTCGCCAGCGGGATATTCAGCCGCTCGGCGATCTCCCGTTGAGAATCTCCGCGCAGATAATAATCGTGGGTGATATCGCGGGCGGTTATGGGCAGCGCGGCAACCGCCGCTCGAACGCGCTGGCGCTGCTCCTTCGCTTCCAACTGCGCTTCCGGCGACGGCTCCCCCGACGGCAGGTTTTCCTGCCGATCGATCGAAGTTACAGACGGACCTTGCCGGCGCAAAAGGCGGTCCGTTTGCGTCAAGACGATGCGCTTCAACCAGGCGGGAAAGGCGCTGGCATCATTCAATTGCGCGATCCGCTCGTAAGCCGTCAGGAAAGCTTCCTGTGCCGCGTCTTCAGCCAGCTGCGCGTCGCTAAGGCGACTGTAGGCGAGGCTGTAGACCATGCCGCGGAAGTCGCGAACAAGATGCTCAAAGGCATCCGCTCGCGCTGCGTTGTCCTCGCTTTGCGCTCGCCGCACCCAATCTCGGTATGTTGACATGCTCCCTCGGGATTCCCGGTTCGCTCAAGCCTTTATTATCGCACAATCTACTATACAGCGCTGATTATCGCGCGACCCGCCAGCCCTGTCAATTTGGGCCGCTGAATACGATAGCAATGCGCGGCTTGATTACGACATTGCGCAATTCGTCTCCTGCGGGCGATTCAACCTGTTTAGAACCGTCTTTGCCGCAATCTTGGAAAAATTTCGCGATTTCATCATTTATGTTTTGAAATCATTCGCGTTCGAGTATATAATCCAAGTATATAAATTTTATGTATTATAAGTTTAGGAGTCGCATTGTTGCAACTGTGTCATCTCGGATTCGCAACTAAAATGTCAGCCGGAGAAATGTGACGTGAGTCGGGCAAAAAAACTGGATCGGCGCGTGGCTCGTACAAGGCGCGCGCTGCGAGAAGCCCTGGTCGAATTGGCAATGGAAAAGGGCTACGAAAAGATCTCGATCAAGAATTTGACTGAGCGCGCCGATATTGGTTATGCGACGTTTTTCCGCCACTACAAGAGCAAAGACGAACTTCTGACCCATTATCTGCGCGCGATATTGCTGGACATCGAGCAAGAACTCAGTCCGGAAATGACCCACTACGATGCAGCGCTTCTGATGTTTGATATCTTCGAAAAGCACCGGGACGCCTGCCTCATAGGCTTGAGCCTGCCGCGAGACCACCCGGCGATGAAGCCGATCTGGGAAGCGGCGGCGCGCCTGGTTACCGCTCGCTATGAGGCTCGCGACGAGACAGCCATCCCCTTGGATGTGTCGGTAAATCATTTGGTCCATTCCTTTGTGGAGATGGTCCGCTGGTGGGTTACAGAAGGCCAAGCCTACAAGCTTGAGCAAATGGCTTTCATGATGAGCGAGCTTGTCATCAAGATGACGGAAATCGCAGCGCTCGAACGACGGAGCAAAATTCTGTCTCTCGATCCTGACTAGCGCGCCAGCTTCAGCGCCGCCGCCAGATCAAGCCAAATGCAGCCGCCCCAATTACAGCTGACTGCAGGACTATTGCCGCCCCCAGCAACGCAAGCTGCAAGGCGCCGCTCGCGCCTTCTATCGGCTTGGCCTCCGACAGCCTCGGCTCGGCAGACTTTGTGGGGAGCGCGCGCACGCGAATAGGCGCGTTTGCCGCCGCGGGCGAGGCAGGCGATATTGCCGGCCTAAGGGTTGGCGCCGGCTTAAGCGGCGTCGGGGTAAGTCGCGCTGCTGGTGTGGCGGTGTCGGCCGCCGCTGGGACAGTTGGCGCCGGCGTAAACGTTCCATCCTTGGGCGGCACGAGGAAGACCGCGCCCGGTTGCAGCAGGCGAATGTCGTCCCAGCTCATGCCGTTCATCTCCAGCATGTAGGGAATATCGTCCCAAGTGTAACCATAAATCAGTGCGATTGTGCCTAGGTCCTGGCCCGGCTGTATCTGGTGCTTGATATTGCCGACTTCGTCCAGCCCCAGAACGTAGGCCGGCGGTCCAGCTGCCGCTGCTGAGCGGGCCTGGTTGCCCGCTTGCAATAGCCGCCCCGTTGAGTTTCCAAAGACAAGCACGTAGGTATTGCCGCGCGCGCCGCTCGCGCTGCCGATCCCAATCTTGTCGTAATGAGGGCTGACCAATCCCGCGTAGTGAATCGGCGAATCGAGCCACCAACTCCAGGCTGTCAAGGCGCTGGCGCCGCGATAGATGTTCTCGCTGACCCAGCTGCTGGGAAAGCCGGCTTGGGCGGCGCGCGTCCGAGGCCCGCTGCCGTCGTGCTGATAATGCGCGATTTCTCCGCTGCGAGCCATCCAGCGGGCGTGATTGTTGGCGGCAGCGGTCAGCGATGCGTGGGGCGCGTACGCCGGCAAGCCTTTGGAGGCGCGCAGAGCGTTGATGCGTGGCAACAGGACGCTCGCTGCGTCTTGCGCGGCGGACGGGCTCGTCAATCCCATTAGTAGGCCGAGTAACAGAAGCAGGCGTCGCATCGCATCTTTCATTCTAACGACGATGAATGCCCATTTCATCTGACGCTTGCCCGCCGCCGCCAATCCCGCATCCCATATCACGCTCCTACGAAACGCTGAGGGACGTCCGCGCGCGTCCAGCCCGCCTCTGCTAGAATAGATAATAGCTTGCATTTGGTTCGCGGCGCTTGCATGAGCATCTTCTACATCAACGGCAACTTTGTGAAGTCGGCGGAGGCGCGCCTGCCGGCGACCGATCTCGCTATCCTGCGCGGCTACGGCGTTTTCGATTTTCTGCGCACCTACGGCGGAACGCCTTTTCAACTCGGCGCTCACTTGCGGCGTCTGCGGCGCTCGGCCGAACTGATTCAATTGAACTGTCCCTGGGATATTGAAACGCTTGGCGAAATCGTACTGGAGACGGTCCGGCGCAACGGCTATCCGGAATCAAATATCCGCCTTGTCGTGACTGGCGGCGAAAGCGAGAAGGGCTTCTTGCCGCACGGCGATTCGCGCTTGCTGGTGATGGTCACGCCCTGGGAAGCGCCGCCTAGTTGGTGGTATGAGCCGGGCGCGCCGGTCGTGACCGTCGAGATGCAGCGCTACCTGCCGGAAGCCAAGACCATCAACTATATCCCCGGCATCAGCGCGCAGATACAAGCGAGCAAGCGCAATCCGAAAGCCATCGACGCGATTTATGTCGCTGACGGGCTGGTCACAGAGGGGACGCGCAGCAACACTTTCATCTTCAAAGCCGGCCGCTGGATCACGCCCGCTGCCGGACTGCTGCTGGGCGTCACCCGCGCCGAAGTCCTGAAGCTGCTGGAGGCCGATGGCGGGCTCGAACTGCGCGATATCTTGCTGGAGGAGTATTACAGCGCTGACGAGGTGATCCTCACATCCAGCACCAAAGAAGTTGTGCCCGTTGTGCAAGTAGATGATGTGACAATCGGCGATGGCGCGCCGGGCGAAATGACGCAGCGCCTGATGCGACAGTGGCGGGCGATGACCGACGCCTACGCGGCCGCCGGCGAGATCTTGTAGGGGCGAGACTTGTCTCGCCCGCCTATGCGCAGCTTCTCATTCAATCAACGGGCCACTCGAAATCTCGCCCCCGTCTTCGCGCGTACCTCATCCAAGCCGACGCCCGGCATCAACTCGACCAGGGACATGCCCTCGGAGTCAAAGGCGAAGACCGCCAGTTCTGTGATTACAAGGTCGACAGCGGACGGCGCCGTCAGCGGCAAGCTGCATTGCCGTACCAGTTTGGACCCGCCATCGCGATTGCAATGCGTCATGGTGATGATCAAGCGGCGCGCGCCGCTGGCCAGGTCCATCGCGCCGCCGACGCCCAGCAGCGGCCGCCCGGGCAGCGCCCAGTTGGCCAGATTGCCGCGCTCGTCCACTTGTAGCGCGCCCATGATCGCCACATCGATATGCCCGCCGCGGATCATGGCGAAGGAATCGGCGCTGTCGAAATAACTGCTGCCGGGCAGGGCGGTCACCGGCGCTTTGCCCGCGTTCACCGGATAATCAAGCGCGCCGCCGGCCTCGGGCGCCGGACCTACGCCTAACATGCCATTCTCCGTGTGCAGGATGATGCCCTGCTCGGGTTTGATCAAGTCGGCGACCAGGGTCGGGATGCCGATGCCGAGATTGACCACGTCGCCGGCTTTCAACTCCGCCAGCGCGCGGCGGGCGATCCCCATACGCTGCGCGTCGACGGGCCCGCGGGCGGCGCGCGCGTCAGCCGAGCTGCCCAACTCTTCCAGCGTCGTCTCCGCTTCTACCAGAACATCGACATAAATGCCCGGCGTATGGATATGATTGGGATCCAGCGCGCCGACCGGCACGATCTCATCGACCTCGGCGATCACCAGATCAGCCGCCGTCGCCATCGCCTTGTTGAAGTTCTGCTCGGTCATGCGATACACGAGATTGCCGGCGGCATCAGCGCGGCGGGCGCGGATCAGCGCCACATCAGCGCGCAAGCCGGGCAGGAATAGATGCGGTCGGCCATTGATTAGGCGCGTCTCGGCGCCTTTGGCCAGGCGCGTGCCGGCCGCCGTCGGCGTGTAAAAGCCGCCAATGCCGGCGCCGCCCGCGCGGATCGCCTCAGCCATCGAACCCTGCGGCAGCAATTCATACTCGATCGCGCCGCTCAACGCCGCTTCCACCACTTCCCGATTGCTGGTGAAATAGGAGCCGATCGCCTTCTTGATTTGACCATTGCGCAGCAGCCGCCCGCCGCCCAGACCGGGCTCGCCGATATTATTGGCGATATAGGTCAAGTCGCGCGTATCGGTCTCCGCCAGCGCGTGCAGCAGATGCGCCGGCGCGCCGGTCATGCCGAAACCGCCGACCATCATCACCGCCCCCGTCTTGACCAGGGCCGCGGCCGCTTCCGCGCTCAACTGCGGGACCTGTTTCATAGATAAGTCTCGAGCGGGCGATTCACAGGCTCGCGTAGACACTGACCGTCAGTCGCCCCTACGCAGTACATTCAATAAGGGTCGCCTCGCCTTGGCCGACGCCGACGCAGAGCGTCGCCAAGCCATAGCGCATCCGCTCGCCATTTTCGCGCCGCCGGCGCATCTCATGCAGCAGAGTGGTCAAGATGCGCGCGCCCGAGCAGCCCAGCGGATGCCCCAGCGCGATGGCGCCGCCGTTGACGTTGGTGATGCGCTCGCTTAATCCGAGCTCGCCCAAGACAGCCAGCGCCTGCACGGCGAAGGCTTCGTTCAGTTCGGCCAGGTCGATATCGGCGATGTCCAGTTCGTGCCGCGCCAGCAGCTTGCGCACGGCTGTCACCGGACCCATGCCCATCACGCGCGGATCGACGCCGGCCGCCGCGCTGCCGATCCAGCGCGCCATTGGCTGTATTTTCAGCCGCCGCGCCTTCTCCGCCGACATCAGCACGAGCGCGCAGGCGCCGTCGTTCATCCCGCTGGCATTGCCGGCCGTCACCGTGCCGCCGGCGCGAAAAGCTGGCTTCAGCGCCGCCAGTTTTTCCCGACTCGTCGCCAGCTCGTAGCGCCCGTTGACGCGGCGATAGAATGGGTGTTCATCGGTATCCACGATGATGTCGCCGCCTTTGCGCTGCGGAATATGGACCGGCAGGATCTCGCGTTGGAAATGACCCGCGTTGATGGCCTGAACCGCTCGCTCCTGGCTCTGCAAGGCGAAGCGATCCTGCTCTTCGCGCGTGATTGCGCCGCAACGGAGTTCGCCGGCGCGGCTGTTCTCATAGATGTTTTCAGCCGTTTCGCCCATGGCCTCCAGCGGGTAGAGCGCCGCCAGCTCGGGATTGGGGTAGCGCCAGCCCAGCGTCGTATCCCAGCCGGTGATATTGCCCGAGGGACCGAAAGCGACCGGATTCTTGGGCAATGAATAAGGGGCGCGGCTCATGCTCTCAACACCGCCGGCCACGAAGACAGCGCCTTCGCCCGCTTTGATGGCGCGCGCCGCTTGATTGACCGCGTTCAGCCCGCTGGCGCAGAGGCGGTTGACGGTGACGCCGGCGACCCCCTCCGGCAAGCCAGCCAGCAGCAGCGCCATGCGCGCGATGTTGCGGTTGTCCTCGCCCGCCTGATTGGCGCAGCCGAAATAGACCTCTTCGATTTCATCCGGTTTGACGCCCGCTCGTTCGACCGCCTCGCTGATCACCAGCGCCGCCAGATCATCGGGCCGGACGGACGACAGCGCGCCGCGGATGCTGCCGATGGGCGTCCGTACCGCGCTGACGATGACGACTTCCATCATAACTTGCGCTCCATCGCTGCGCTGCGCTGTCGCCACCCGCTAGCGACAAGCGGCGCAAATCCCGTAAAACTCCAGCAGGTGACCGCTGATACGAATGTCGAGCGTTTTTTCCAGATTGCGCGTCAGCGCTTCCAAGCCGCAATCATCGAATTCGAAGAAGCGCTTGCACTCGCTGCAGATTACGTGATGATGGTGCCCGTCGCGCATCAACACGTAGGTTGGCGTCGAGCTGGTGTCGATGTAGGTCGGGCGGATGATGCCCAGCTGCGTGAACAAGTCGAGCGTGCGAAAGACGCTGGCGCGCCCAATGGCCGGGTTGCGGCGCTCGACCTTCTCCAAGACATCGGCTGACGTGATATGCCCGTGTTCGGCTTCCAGCACAGCCAGCACGGTCAGCCGCGCCTGCGTCAAGCGATGGCCCTCCACCTTCAAGCGCTGGATATGGGGACTGTCTGCGGTCACATTATACTCCCGTCTCGCGCCCGCGTATTATACTCGATTTTGCGCTATGATTCTTGTGGCGGATTGCATGTGGTAGCGGCGACAAATTGAAAGTGGACGCTTGGCAATTCAAGCAAGATTATCTCGGTGTTCTCTGTGTTTCCTCAGCAGTATCAAGTTAGTCATGCGAAAGAAGCGAGCCTCGTAGGGGCGACCAATCTGGTCGTCCGCTGCCGCTGCGACTT
>JAPOYS010000020.1 GCA_026706455.1 Chloroflexota bacterium
AGATGGGACCGAAGCCGAAAGCGATATAGGTGCTGGCGAAGACGATGGGATTCATGAAGGGCGCCGCCAGCAGGAAAGCCACGCCCAGGGAAACAGGCATGCCTTTCTTGAAGAGCCGGCGGGCGACCGGCACAACGCCGCACTCGCAGACGGGGAAGACCAAGCCCAGAAAGGCGCCGCCGATTGCCGCGCCCAGCCGATTCCGCGGCAGAAAGCGCATGATGTCGTCCGACTTGATGAAGGTCTCGATTAAGCCGGATGTGATCGAGCCAAGCAGCAGAAAAGGAACCGCCTCGACGAAAATGCCCAGGAAGCGCGTGGCGAAGACGCTCAAGACCAGCATGTACTCGCGGCCCGTATTGGCGGCCTGATAGCCGATGGAAGCCAGCAGAAGCGCCGCCAGCAGCGCCAAAGCGGCGAGCTTGAGGCGGTCCGCTGGCTTGATCGCGCGATGGTTGTGCTGACTTGCGAGTTGCGTCATCGTTCTGAGCGCCGTCTTGATTCCGCCTGCTCAGCCAGTTGGCGGCCGGCTGCTAGGGTCGCTGGCGCCGTTATCCGCCGGGCGCCGTGGGATGACGCGGTAAATCGTGTCGAAATGCTCGAAACCGGCTTTCGTTTTTCTGGTCGGCATCTTCTCCGCCTGGATCTGACCTTTGACCAATTCGAATGTCGTCGGGCTGATGACGATCTCGCCCGGCTCCGCGTTCTCCTGCAGGAAACGTCCGACATCGGGCGCCTCGCCCAGCGCGGCGAATTCGATGCGGTCGGCGCCGCCCACCATGCCCATCACCGAATGACCGGTGTGGATGCCGATGCCGAAGTGCAGTTCGTGATCCTTATCGACCACTTCATGCAAAGCCTTGACCTCCGCAAGAATGGCTTGCGCCGCCAGCACGGCTTTGGTCGCATGATCGTCCTGCTGGTTCAATTGGGAATTCCAGAGCGCCGTGATCGCATCGCCGAGATATTGATCGACAATGCCATCGTGCTCGTTGATGGCGTCGCTGGCCGCGCCCAGATAGCGGTTGACAACGCGCATTAGATCCTCGGGTTGCAGGGTTTCGCTGAATGCCGTAAAGCCGCGCACATCGGCGAACATGGCTGAGATCGTGCCTTCGGCCGGGCTGGTGTCCAACTCCCTGATGGAGCCGATGTTCTTCAGCAGCGCCTCCGGCACATAGGCGCCCAGCAGCCGGCGCTGTTCTTCCTGTTCCTTGCGCTCGGTCAAATCGTCAATGACGAGCGCCACGCCATGATTGACCTGATCATCGCCGCGCAGAGGGCTGGCGACCACCTGCCAATAGCGCTGGCGGCCGCTGCGCTCGAAGCGTTCCGCCCAGATATGCTGCATCCGCTCGCGCCGCACGCGCTCGACCGTGTCATAGAAGCTCTCGGTGACCTGAGGCAGGACGGCGCGCAGGGGCATCCCGCAGGCGGTCGCGTTGGTCGTGCCCGTGATTTCTTCCGCCGCCTCATTGCAGACGAGCACACAATTCTCGCCGTTGACCGTGATGACGCCGGAGCCGATCGAGGCGAAGATATTGGACAGGCGCACCTGCATCTCTTCGATCAGAGCCAATTGCGCGCGGATGTCTTCGAAGAGGCGCGCGTTCTCGATGGCGACAGCCGCCTGCTGGCCGAAGCTCGTCAGCAAGCCGAGTTCATTTTCTTTGAAGAGACCAGCCATGATGCGATTGTCGCAGTAGGCGACGCCGATGACTTCATCGCGCGCGATCAAGGGCACGGCCAGGATGCTGAGCAAGCTGAAGCCGGCAATGCTTTCGCTATGGCTGAATTGCTCGTCGGCGCCGGCGTCGACCGTCAAGAGCGGCTCGCCCCTTTCCGCCACCATATTGATGACGGACCAACTGACGATGCGCCCGCCAGCGGCTGTTTCTTCGGCGCTCAATCCGCGCGCGACCTTGAATTCCAGCTCGCCGGTTTCGCGGTTCCGCAGCACGATATAGCCGCGTTCGGCTTGCGTCAACTGGATCACCGTATCCATCACTTCATTCAGCACCAGGTCGGTTTCCTGCGCCGAATTCACCAGGGCGGTCGTATCAGCCAGGCGCCGCAGCTGCTGCAGCTGCATATGCGTGTCGACGATGCCGACCGAGAGCTTGTCAATGGCCGAGCGGACAGTCCACAGTCGATCGATGGCGTCGGCGGGCGTGCTGATGCCGCGGCGGCGCAGCAACTCCTGCTGCTGCTCCAGCAGGGTCTTCATGTCATCCGCCTGCTTCTTCAGCCCAGTCAGTTGCGACTGAATGGCGCTGAAGCCGCCGGCGCCTGCAAACTCGCTCATGCGCTTCGGTACACCTCGTAAGCCTGCATGCCCGCCGAGAGACCCTTGCCATAGATGGGATCGCGCGGCTGGAAATCGTATTGGCGCGAGCCGTCGCCATTCGCCAGAATGTGATCCAGCGTCCCTTGCACGATGGTCACCGTGCCGGGCGCGGCGTTTTCCTGTATGCGTTTGGCTGTGTTGATGCTCGTGCCCAGGGCGGTGAATTCGCGCCGCTGGAAGCTGCCGACGTTGCCCAGTGTGGCCACGCCCGTGAACATGCCGATGATGTAATAATGCGGATCGGGCCGAATGCCCGTCTCGCGGTAGAGCTCGACGAAGCGGTCGCGCATCAGCAGGCTGCATTCGAGCGCCATGCGCGCGTGATGCGGCTCCGGATTGAGCTGGGTATTAAATAGCGCCATCACCTCGTTGCCCATGTACTTGTCGATGATGCCGCCGCACTCGTGAATGCAGGCGGTGGCGATGGCTTGGTATTGATTGAGTATGCGCAGCTTCTCGCTGGCGGCGACATCGGGCAGGGTGATCCAGGGGCGCACATCGGCGAAGACGCAGGTGACCTCGCGCCGCAAGCCGCCCATCTCGATATTGGCGATTTCGTTGATTTGGTCCACCATGCCCTCGGGCAAGATGCGCTTCATGGCGTTGATGGTGGTTTCATGCTCGTGCAGATGCGTGACATCGTCCATTACCATGGTCACGCCCTGGGTCATATCGTTGCTGTCCTTCAGCGGCGAAAGCGAAAGCGCCAGCGCCACCTGCCCGCGACGGGGCAATAAGGCGCTCAGCTCCAGCGAGTGATCTTCGTCTCTGCTCTTGACATGATTCAAATGGTCTTCGATCTCCAGCGCGGCGTTCTGCAGGACCTGAGCGACATCGTAGCCGACGGCCGCATCGGGCCGCAGATCCAGAATCTCGGCGGCGGCGCGGTTGAAGGTGTGCACCAAGTCGTTGGAATCGATGGCGATGATGCCGCTGCCGACCGACGAGAAGATATTGTCCATCAACTCCTTTACTTGCGTGATCTCCGCCAGGATCTGTTCAGCGCGCATATACATGCGGGCGTTGGCGATGGCGACGGCGGCCGTATTGGCGAAAGCCATCATCAGGTTCAGTTCGCGCTCGGTGAAGATGCCGGCCACCAGGCGATTGTCGACGTAGACCACGCCGATGATGCGCTCCTTGTAACGCAGCGGAACGCAGAGCACCGAGCGCAAGGCAAAGTTAATGATGCTTTGGTTGTCCGCCAGCCTCTCATCCTTGAAGGCGTTATCCGCCAGCAGGGGCGCGCCGGAATCAATCACTTCCTTGACCACGGTCATACTGATCTGGGGCCTGCCGCCCGGCGAAAGGTCGCGCCCCATTAGACCGCCTTCGCTGCTGATGCGGAACTCCAACTCGCCGCTGTCTTCGTTCATGAGCACGATATAACCGCGCTCGGCGTTGGTCAACACAATAACCAGTTCCATCGTTTCCTGCAAGACGGTGTCGATGTCCAGCGAGTTGGTGATGCGGGTGGACATGTCCGAGAGCGCGCGCAATTGGCGCAGCTCGGTCTGCTCCTCGAGCACGTTGTTCTCCAGGCGCTTGAAATCCTGCTTGAGCTGTTCGAGCCCCTTGACGACGGCTGCAGGCATGGCCAGCCGCCGGCGAAGCAGCAGTTCCCGCTGCGCCTCCAGCGTCTCATTGACCGCGTTCAAGTGATCTTCCAGTTGCCTCAATTCGGCGACCGGGTTCGTAGCCGTCTCTTGCGCCTCTGACATGCAGCCTCTCTCCGCCGCAATCGTCTCTTTCAAAAAGTATACTGCAAAACCGCGCGCGCCCGCCCCCCAAATTCCATTTCGTGGAGCCGGCATACCCCGCCTCGCCCTCCCCGTCCAAAACAAATTGTAGGGGCGAAACTTGTCTCGCCCCTACACACTGGCTGCGGGCTCCGCCAACGCCAGACGGGCGGCCCGCCGGCCGATCTCAACGGCGTAATTGGTGCCGCGATCCCAGGGATACACCTGCGACATGCTCGCCCAATACAAGCCGGGCAGCGGCGTCTTGATGCTCGGCAGCTTGCGGCTGTGGTTGAGCTCGGGCACTGGCTGGGCGTAGGGCGCGCGCCAGACCCAGGACTTGCGGATCCAGTCGCGGCGGAAGGCGGGGTTCACCTTCGCCAGCGCCGGGATGAAACGCTCGACCAATTCCGCTTCGCTCAGTTGAAAATATTCGTGAGACGGCGCCACATAGTCGCCGCAGTAAATGAGATGGTCGCCGCCGTAATGCTCGCGCGAGATGAAATTCGTGTGCTCAACCAGCGCCAAAAAGGGAAAAGCCGACTTTGACTTGTCGGCTGTGGTCGCCGGCAGATTGAGCCAATAAGTGTCGTCGGGCATGAGCGGCTGCTTCAAAGCGAAGATGACGCAGAGCCCGCCGATGCTTTTCAGCGCAGCGACCTGGCCGCCGTATTCGGTGCGCGCCAAGCCGTCGGTCAGCCGCAAGAGCAGCTTGGGCGAGGTCGTGCTGAGCGCGATGTCGAAGCGCCGCGTCTCCCCAGCAATGCGCAAGGTCGGTTTGCCGCCGCGCTGGCCGATGCCCTGGACGCGCGCATTCAGCAGAATCCTCACGCCTTTCGCGCGCAGCTGCGCCGCCAATTCATCGAGAAAAGCCTGGAAGCCGCCGGTGTAGGTTCCGAGTTTGAGCGTGCGTTTCACGATGCGCGCCCACATGAACGACATGGGCACCTGGTCGTATTGATCGGCGAATTTGCCGATCAGCAGCGGCTGGAAGAATTTCTCGTAGGCTTCGCGCCCCATCCAGCGGCGCATCCACTGATCGGCGGTGACTCGCTCGAAGGGCGCCCAATGCGGCGTCAGCTTTAGGAATAGGCCCGCCAGCCCCATGCGCAAGGTGGCGCTCAGCGACACGGGCAGAAAAAGCGCCGAGGGCGAGATTTCGCTGCGGACGGGCGCCCCGTCTATCCAGAAGCTGGTCTTGGGGCGTGGGAAGATGATGCGGTCGCGCAGGCCCATTTCGGTCGCCAGATCGAGGATATCGTTATCGTTGGCGAACCAGTGATGATAGAACTTCTCCAGCGTCCAATCCCAGCCTTCGTCACGAAAGCCGGCCGCCAGCCCGCCGACGCGGTCGGCGCCTTCAAAGATTGTGACCTGATGCCCGGCTGCGGCGAAGTCCCAGGCGGCCGCCAGGCCCGTCGCGCCGGCGCCGATGATGGCGATGTCCATGCTAATCATCCAGTTCGTCGGCTGTCGCTGATAGTAGCCACTGACTATTGTACAGGCGCTGGTCGGCGATTGCGCGGCTGCGGCGGCATCCGGTCAGTCAGCGTAGATATCCTCGCTCAAGCGCCAGTTGGCGCGCGCCTCAAAGTCCAGCTTGCTGCGATGCCCGGCGCGAAAGCGGAAGTAGGCGGCCGCGCCGATCATGGCGGCGTTGTCTGTACAGAGGTATAGGGGCGGATAGCTGACAGGCAAAGCGAGCGCCGCGCTCAGCTTGTCTCGCAGCATCGTGTTGGCGCTGACGCCGCCTGTCAAATAAACGGCTTTTACGCCGAAATCGCTCGCTGCCCGACAGGCGCTCGCGACCAGCGCATCAGTTACCGCTTCCTGGAATGCGGCGGCGACATCGCTGATGTTGACAGCGCCGCGCAGCGTCGCCAATTTCTCGGCGCGGCGGTGGCGCTTGCGGCGCTCGCCAGCTCGCGGCTGCACGGTCACGGCGCGCATGACGGCTGTCTTCAAGCCGCTGAAGCTGAAATCGTAGACGCCCTCGGTTTTGGCGCGCGGGAAGTTGTAGCTTTGCGAATCGCCATCAACGGCCGCGCCTTCGATGGACGGTCCGCCGGGAAAGGGCAAGCCGAGCAGGCGGCCGACCTTGTCGAAGGCTTCGCCGGCCGCGTCGTCAATCGTGCCGCCGATGCGCTGATAGACGCCGTGCGCGCGCATGACCAACAGCTCACTGTGCCCACCGGAGACGATGAGGGCGAGGACGGGAAATCCGCTTTCGGCGAAGTCGGGCGCCAGCCACAGCGAATAGATATGCCCTTCCAAGTGGTTGATGCCGAGCAGCGGCAGCCCAGTGGCCAGAGCCAGCCCCTTAGCGAAGTGGATGCCGACCAGCAGCGAGCCGACCAAGCCGGGTCCCTGGGTGACGGCGATGGCGTCCAGATCGGCGTAGGTCATGTCGGCTTCGCTCATTGCCCGCGCGACGACAGCGCTGATGGCTTCGGCGTGGGCGCGCGAGGCGAGCTCGGGGAAGACGCCACCGTATTGGGCGTGCAGGTCGATTTGCGAGGCGACGATGTTTGAATGGATGGTCCGGCCATCCGTGACGACGGCGGCGGCGGTCTCGTCGCAGGAAGTTTCGATGGCGAGGATGCTGGTCATTCCCGCATTGTAGCACTGGAATCGCGAGGCGCGGATGTATAATGATGGCGAGTGGGACGCTCCGCCTAGGGAGGCGCGCTATGTACAAGTCGTTTCGGGTGAAGAATTTTCGCTGCTTCAAGGACTTGCAGATCAACGATCTGGGTCGGGTGAATCTGATTGCGGGGAAGAATAACACGGGGAAGACGGCGTTGATGGAGGCGATGTATATTCATTCTGGGAATCGGGATACCCGGACGCTGCTCAGGTCGTCCCAGCCAGAGTGGACCTTAAGGTATAGAACCCACTTGCTGCCTGACTTCGATGAGCGCGATAGGAGCGTTGTAAGTTGGGACACGGTCTTCCACGACTTTAATAGCAGTGAAGAAATAGATCTTTCCGCCGAAACATTCGACTCTGAACCGTCATTATTTGATGGGCCGTACGAGTCTTCCGTGAAGCTTGCCGCCAAATCGCTGGACAGTCACGATCTGGACGATATTCTTGCTCAATTGAGAGTCGAGGAAGTTGACAGCTTCACAGATATTGACATTTTGGCTGTTACGGCAGACTACACCAGGCAGTCCACTTACTTTGCGATTCTCGATGGAAGTCTTGTAAGGTCCAGGCAAAAGACAAAGCCTCTGCACAAATCAGACTTCCTCTTTCCACGACAGATTCTGAATGAAGAGATTAATTCGACTCGATTTACCAACATGCGTAGGCAACAAAGAATACCAATCCTGTTGACCGCTCTTAAAGTTGTGGAGCCCGGGCTAAATGGGCTTGAACTCTGGTATGACGGAAGGCGCCCCCTAATAAAGTGCGGCATCGGATTAAGTCAGCCTCTTTCTCTCGGAGACTTGGGAGATGGGATGAACCGAGTTGCAAGCCTAATACTAGCTATGAGTGAGGTATCTGGTGGAGTGATGTTCATCGACGAAATCGAAAATGGCATCCACCATTCTGTGCAAGAGCAAGTATGGCAAGCCATCGGTCAAGCTAGCGCGCGAGCTGGACATCCAAGTCTTCGCGACGACGCACAGCCTCGAAATGATTCGCGCAGCATACGAGGCATTCAAAGAATGTGGCGCGCTGGACGACTTGCGCTTGCATCGCCTTGACAGAGAGGCGGATACTGGCGACATAGATGCGGTAACATATAACAGACGCGGACTAGAAGCCCTCGCCACCTTCGACTTTGATTTTGAGGTGCGCGGGTGAAACCGAAAATTCCAGCGAGTAAAACGCGGCTATTGTTGGTCGAAGGCAAGGAAGACCAAGAATTCTTCATTCAATTGGGTAGCCACCTCACGTCAACTGACGATTGGCGTATCCAAATCAACCAATACAGAGGCGCGTCGGAACTTGAAGACTTTTTGATAGCAGTGGCAGGACATCCGAGATTTGGGCAGGTTGAGACAATCGGCATCGTCCGCGACGCTGACTTCAACACTGACGCATTTCAAAGCGTGCAAGACGCCATCAGACGCGCCAATGCGGAGATTCAGCAGACCTTGCCTGTGCCAGAAAACGCGATGACCGCAGCAGAGGGAAACAAGAACATCATCGTTTTATAATGCCCTCCGATAAGCGTCAAGGAATGCTGGAAGATTTGGTCATGGACATCTTCCAAAGCGATCCGATCACGATTTGCGTAGATGCCTACTTCAAATGCATTCGCGAGCATGGCATTGCCATCCTCGATCAGAAACTTTCTAAGGGCAGATTGCGCGCTTTTGTCACCGGCAAGAACGTCAGCGACCAAGCCCGAGGTGACGACTCCGAAAAGCTCTACTTGTCCGACGTGTTTCACATGAGTTGGTGGACAGATGAACTCTGGGACCACCCCGCCTTCGACGACGTCAAAGCCTTCCTCGCGCAGCTCCTCGCCGGCTAGACCCTCCGCCGACAACTGTGGTAACCTGATAACAGCAGCCTACGTTCCATAAGGAGCGGATTGATGACTACGCTCAACCAGCGCCGCCCCTGGATCATCGCCGCCTGCGCCGGCATCCTCATATTCATCGCCTTCACAGCCTGGGGCGACATCCCGGCGAATGCCAACCTTGAGCTGTTTTGGCTGCAGGCGAGCCTCTTTCTCCTGGTCATTTGCGCCTTTGCCCTGGTTTTCTGGCATCTGCTCATCCGTCCCTTGGCCCCGCACTTGCGGCAGCCGCAAAGCGCGGCATTGACGGTTCGCGCGCGGGAGGCTCTGGCGCTGATTCTGGCGAGCGGCGGAGTCGCCACCGTCATCGGCGGCGTCTGGGACGAATTGTGGCATCGCCGTTATGGCATTCCCTTTGGCGAGGACTTGTTTTGGCGCCCGCATTTGCTGATGTATTTCGGCTTCGCCACCGCGATCTTCGGCGGCTTTTGGGCGCTGCGTTATCTGAATCGCAATCTGCGCGGCAACTTTCAGCAGCGCTTCCGCTCCAATCGGCTGGTCGGGCTCTTGATTCTGAATACCGCCTTTCTACTCTACGCCTTGCCGGCCGATCCCCTCTGGCATTGGATCTTCGGCGAAGACATCACCGCTTGGAGCATTCCGCATCTGATCTTGCTGACGAGTTTTGTCTTGACACAGTTGCTCGCGCTAGTCATGCAGGCGTCGACATTGCGGCGCCGTGAATGGCGAGTCATAGTCAGGCTTCCGCTCAGAGACGGTCTAGCGCTGGTGATCGTCGCCGGCATCCAATTGCTGTGGATTCAGCTGTTGCTCATTGATTGGGACGCGGCGCTGGCTGGCATCTCACCGGCATCGCTGGGGCTGTATCGCCCTGAGTGGCTGCTGGCGGCGAATCTGCTGGCTTGCGTCACTTTCACCGGCGTGATTGCGACGCGCGTGCTGCGTTGCGCTGGCGCGGCCACAGCCGCCGGGCTGCTCGCGCTGGTCATTCGCGTCGGATTGATACAGCTGTTCGACGCGGACATGCTGCAATTTGTCGCCTGGCTGGCGGCGTTATTGCCCTTGCTGGCCATCGACATCTGGGCATTTTATTGCGGCAAGATCCGCCAGCGCGAACCGGACTGGCGCGGGACGGCCGGCGCCGTCATCGTCGCCATGGCCATCAACCTGCCCGTGATCCAATCGCTCTACAAATTCGATAGCATCGACGCGCTCCCGTACTTGGCGGCGATTCTTGTGACCGGCGTCGGCATGAGTTGGCTGGCGAACCAAATAGCGCATGCCATGCTGCGCCAGCGCGACGAATCCGTAGCGACCGCGAGCCCAGCGATTAAGCCGGTGGCCTCGGCCGCTGTTGCCGCCGCTTATTTTGCCTTCATCTTTGCCTTCATCACGACGGCTGCGCCGCCGGTGTGATAGCGCCATCCGCTGCTATACTGTGCGTGTGAACGCAAATTTTAGATGGGCACCGGGCACAATCCTCTTGGGCAGCGCCTTGCTACTGGCTGGGCTAATCTTGAGCGGCTGCAGCGCGGTTGAACTGCACCGGCGGAGCGCCACCGCCGCTGCGCAAGCCGTCGCGACGGCGGCCACCGAAGACGCTACGTGGGCAGCGCTGGAAGCGGCGGGCAATGAATTGCAAGCGACGGCGCAGACGCTTTCGGAAGGGGCGACGCAGGCGGCCGCCACCATCAGCGCGCTAGCATCGACTCCAACAGCAGTCCAGCAAGCGACCGACGAGACGCCGCCTTTCCCCGCATCCGCCGAAACCAGCCTCTATGCGCAGGTCCCAATCGACAGCGACCGCCTGAATATCATAGCGGCATTGGCATTTGACGCGGACGGGCAGCTGCTGGCGGCCACGCGCGCCGGCGAGATCTACGCCCTGCCCGACCGCGATGGCGACGGCCTCGCCGATGAAACGCGCCTGGTCTTCGCCGATGACGAGCAGCAGTTGATCCAGGTCGCCGGCTTGATCGTCCGCGGCGACGCGCTGCTTCTGCTGCACGGCGGGCGGCACAGCCTCTTGCGGGACGCCGATGGCGATGGCCTATTCGACAGCGTGACACATCTCAACGACGAGCTGTCGGCTGACCAGAGCCCGCTGCAAGCGAGCAACGGCCTCGTTGAATCGCCGGACGGGCGGTTGTTCACGGTCGATGTCAACGCGGGCGAGATCTTGCAAATCGTCCTGCGCGAGTAGACGATAGCCCGCCGGAAAGCGCGCGCAGCCGCCGCCAAAGCCCACCCGTTTGCCAGCGCGTCCGCGTTTGCGTTATGCTCATTGAGAGGGAAGCGCGAGACAGCGAGGCGCAAGCATGTCCCAGATGATCGCCCCAGCCAAGCCGGCGACAAATGGTCAGCCGCAAGCCGAGCCAGCGCCCAAGCCGCGGCGGTACGATTACGACATCGTCATCATCGGCTCGGGACCGGCCGGGCATCGGGCCGCCATCCAGTCAGCCAAGCTGGGCAAGCGCGTGGCCGTCATCGAGAAGAAGACTTTGATCGGCGGCGTCTCGGTCAATACCGGCACCATCCCCTCGAAGACGCTGCGCGAAGCCGTGCTGCATCTCTCAGGTTTCCGCCAGCGCTCGATCTACGGCGCGTCCTACACGGTCAAAGAGAATATCACGATGAACGACCTGCTGCTGCGCGCCGACCACGTCATCCGGCACGAGATCGAGATCAACCGGCATCAACTGCAGCGCAACGGCGTCCAGCTCTTCGCTGGCATCGCCACCATCGTCAACGAGCACACGGTCCATCTCAGCTTCGTCGGGCAGAAAGGCGAAGACGAGTTGACGACGCGCTGCATCATGATCGCCGTGGGCACGACCGTGGCCAAGCCGGCTGGCATCCCCTTTGACAGCGAGACGATTTTCACCAGCGACGGCTTGCTCAAGCTAGATCACCTGCCCAAGACGCTGACGGTCGTTGGCGGCGGCGTGATCGGCTGCGAATACGCCTGCATGTTCGCCACGCTGGGGACGCGCGTGACCCTGGTCGAGATGAGCGAGCGGCTGCTGGCTTTCGTCGATCAC
>JAPOYS010000112.1 GCA_026706455.1 Chloroflexota bacterium
CGCGCGTATTGCCAGCCAAGCCGCCCAGAAGGCCGCCGGTTGGCGATGGGCGGATGAAGGCATTGGCTGCGCGCGCCAAGCCTTCCATGCGAGTCTTATCGCCCAGGATGCTGCCGCGCGTCAAGCTGCTGCTCGGGTCGATCGCCAGCACCGCCACCTTGCGCCCGCCTTCAATGAGATGGCGGCCGAAGGCGTCGATAAAGGTGCTCTTGCCGGCGCCAGGCACGCCGGTCACGCCAATGCGTATTGAGTTGCCGCTATGCGGGAGCAGCCGAGCCAGGAGTTGCCGCGCGGCGCTCTGGCGCCGGGGCGACCGGCTTTCGATCAGCGTGATGGCGCGCGCGAGCGCGGCGCGATCGCCGGACATTATGCCGTCGGCGAGCGCGGCCCTGGTCTCTGGGCTTTGCTGGCGCGGGTCAACCATGGGCGGCCACAGACTGGGTTCTTTCACCACCGAGGACACCGAGAGCGCAGAGCTTATGTTGCTTGCCTGGCGATGTGCTCATGCTGTCGGAGATGATGACTTCCATAGTATCGCTCATCTTACCGCATAGCGCTTATCTGTTACACTTGAGTCGAACGCTTTCTAGCGAGGAGGCCAATCATGGCGCAATATCTGTGGCAAACTTCGTTGACGTCCAGCGCTTGGCGGGATCAGGTGTCGGGCGATATCACGGCGCTCTTCAGCGCTGGCGACGCGAGCGCGGCGCATTTCGGCGGAAAGGTCTTGCACGCTTGGGTCGCATTTGGCGAATACGACTTCATCGCCGTAGTAGAAATGCCCGACAACGAGAGCATGGCGGCTTATGTCCTGGCGATGACGGCAAAGGGACATTATTCCGCCGGCAAAACCACTATCCTGCTAAGCGGCGACGAATCAGAACAGGCAATAAAGCGAGCCGCTTCATCGGGATAAAACGGCTTTGGGGGCAGCAACCCGGGCAAAATATCAAGTCGAGCGCCGGTTTAATTCGTCCAGCACCAATTTCGCCGCCTGCGGGATGGCGGTGCCAGGCCCAAAGATGGCCGCGGCCCCGGCCTCAAGGAGAAACTGATGATCTTGCGCTGGGATGACGCCGCCGATCACCACCATCATGTCGGGGCGCCCCTGCGCCTTTAACTCGCCGACCAACCGCGGCAAGAGCGTCTTATGGCCCGCGGCCAGCGAACTGACGCCGACAACGTGCGCATCGTTTTCGATGGCGGCTTTTGCCACTTCGGCTGGCGTTTGGAATAGCGGCGCGATATCGACGTCAAAGCCCATGTCGGCGAAGGCGGCTGCGATCACTTTAGCGCCGCGATCGTGCCCGTCTTGACCCATCTTGGCGACCATCAGTCGCGGACGGCGCCCTTCCCGTCGGTCAAACTCATCTGTCGCGCGGCGCACGGAAGACAGTTCCTCTTCATCGCCGAAAGCGGCGCGGTAGACGCCGGCCGGCGTTTGGACGACCGCGCTGTGCCGTCCCCAGACCTTTTCCAGCGCCAGAGAGATTTCGCCGTTGGTGGCGCGCGCTCGCGCGGCCGCGATCGACAATTCGAGCAGGTTGCCCCTGCCGGACGCGGCGCATGTCGTCAGCGCATTGAGCGCAGATCGCAGCGCTTCCTCGTCACGCTGTACGCGCAGCTGACGCAGGCCTTCGATTTGCGCCACGAGAACGGCGCTATTGTCGACTTCGCGGTATTTCACCGAGGTCTCGCTGGCGGGGCGAACCTTGTTGACGCCAACGATTGTCTCGGCGCCGCTGTCGATTTGCGCTTGTCGGCGCGCGGCCGCTTCGTCGATGCGCATTTTGGGCAGCCCGGTTTCCAGCGCTTTCGCCATGCCGCCCAAGTCTTCTATCTCTTGGATATGGCGCCAGGCGCGGCGAGCCAGGTCATGCGTCAGTTTCTCCACCAGGTAGGCGCCGCCCCAGGGATCCACCACATCGCAGATGCCGGTCTCATGCTGCAGGAAGAGTTGCGTGTTGCGGGCGATGCGGGCGCTGAAATCGGTGGGCAGGGCGATGGCTTCGTCCAGGGCGTTGGTGTGCAGCGATTGCGTCCCGCCGAAAGCGGCCGCCAGCGCTTCGAGGCAGGTGCGCGCGATGTTGTTGAAGGGATCTTGCTGCTGCAGGCTCCAGCCGGAGGTCTGGCAATGCGCGCGCAGAGCCATTGACTTCGGGTTCTGCGGGTCGAACTGCTTGACGAGCTTCGCCCAGAGCAAACGAGCGGCGCGCATCTTGGCGATCTCCATGAAAAAACTCATGCCGATGCCCCAGAAGAAGGACAGGCGCGGGGCAAAGCGATCGATATCCAAGCCGGCTGCCAAGCCAGTCCGCAGGTATTCCAGACCATTCGCCAATGTGTAAGCCAGCTCGATATCGGCGGTGGCGCCCGCTTCCTGTATGTGATAGCCGCTGATGCTGATGCTGTTGAACTTCGGCATGGCGGCGGCGGTGAAAGCGAAGATGTCGGCGATGATCCGCATGGATGGCGCCGGCGGATAGATATAGGTGTTGCGCACCATGTACTCTTTGAGGATATCGTTCTGGATAGTGCCAGCCAGCTGCGCCGGCGCGACGCCCTGTTCTTCCGCGGCGACGATATAAAAGGCGAGCACGGGCAAGACGGCGCCGTTCATCGTCATCGACACGGACATCTTATCCAGTGGGATGCCGTCGAAGAGGGCTTTCATATCAAGCACGCTGTCAACAGCGACGCCGGCCATGCCGACATCGCCGACGACGCGCGGATGATCCGAGTCGTAGCCGCGGTGGGTGGCGAGATCAAAGGCGACTGACAAACCCTTTTGACCGGCGGCCAGATTGCGGCGGTAGAAAGCGTTGCTCTCCCGCGCCGTTGAGTAACCGGCGTATTGGCGAATGGTCCAGGGGCGCCGGGCATACATCGCCGGGTAGGGTCCGCGCAAGAAGGGCGGCAGGCCCGCGGCGAAATCAAGATGCTCGACCTGCTCGAGGTCGGCGGCTGTGTTCAGCGCTTGCAGCTCGATCCGCTCGGCTGTGCGCCAGATATGCTGGTCGGCTGGCAGTCCCGTCTCGGCTTCGATCGCGGCGCGCCAGGCATCGGCGGATGACGGTCCGCTCGCGTCGTATTCGATCTCGCTGAAATCGGGGAAGTCGATCATGCGCCACCGCCGGAATCGTTGCGCAGCGTCTCAAATGGTTCAGCCAATCGCAGGGGCTTCAGTGGATCGACGGTATGAGACGCGCCCAGGGGCGGGCTTGCCAGTCTATGATCCGTTGCCGGTTGAGCCGCCGGAGCCGTCTCGTCCCGGTTCACATACCGATTGCAACCGACGAGGATGGCGTCTCCCGTTTCCAGATCGCGCTGACGCCGCTGTGCGACCGCCGCTATCTCGGCTTGCAGCGCGCCCGCCTTGAGGGATGCGAGCAAGCCGCCGTCCGCTTCGAATGCCTGAAAGCGGCGCCAGGCTGCCCGCGCCAACTGGTCGGTCGGTTTCTCGACATGCCAGGCGCCGCCGGCCGGGTCAATCAACTCGGTAAGGCGAAGTTCTTCTTGCAGGATCAGTTGCAGGTTGCGTGCGAGACGGCGGGCGAAATCGTCAGCGGCGCCGAGCGGTTGATCAAAAGGGGAGAGACAGATGCTATCGACCCCGCCGATGGCGGCCGACAGCGCTTCAGTGGTCAGACGCAGCATGTTGACGTGGGCATCGAGGCGCGCCTTGTTTCGCCTGCCGCTTTGGGCGTGGACGGACATATTCCGCGCAAAACGCTCGAGCCCGAGAGCGCGCAAGGCTTGCGCCCAGAGCAGTTTGATGGCGCGGAACTTGGCGATTTCGATGAAGAAGTCTTCACCAATGCGCATGAAGAAATGCAGTCTAGGCGCAGCCTCTTTCGCAGCGACGCCGCGCGCGTTCAATTCTCGAAAGGTTGTGACGGCGGTCGCCAGGAGCACAGCCAGCTCCTGGACGGCGTTCGCGCCGGCATCGTGATAAGGCGCGCTGTTGACGGCGATGCTGCCCAGTTTCGGCGACTGGCGAGCTACCGATTCCACGTGCGCGGCCAGCCGCTCGAACGCGTCTTCTGGCAGCGCGCCCGTAAGCGCCAGACCGCCAAGCGGGTCATAACCAGCGCAACCGCGCAGCTGCGCCAGCGTCTCGCTATCGAGCGCGTTGGCCAACATGCCATAGAGCGCGGGCGCTCGCGCGGCCGACTGGATGAGTAGCGGGAATCGTTTCAAGTCGATATCGACAAATGCCTGGCGAATGCCGTCCGTCGTCTCAAGCCGCAATTCATCGTCAACCGTGATGGTGGACTGGCCCCCCGCCAGCGCTTCTTGCAGCGTTTGATTGAATGCGCGCGGGTCGGCAATTTCAAAAGCCTGCGCGATCAGCCAGGGCTGGGCGCGATAACCGCTGGCTTTGCTCCCGCGGACGAAGGGAAACTGGCCCGGCAAGGATCGGTGATGATGGCAACCGGCGAGGTCATCGGCGTGGGGCAAGGGCTGGATGTCGAAGCCTTCGTAACTGCGCTTGCGCAAGCTCTCGACCGCGCCGCCTTGTATGGATTGGCTTACGGCTTTAATCCACTCGTCACGAGTCGTTGGCGCGAATTCGGCGAAGAGCGCTTCGGTCATGGTCCCCTTGGCTACAGTCTGTAGCGGACGCTGCGCTTGATTATACAACTGGGCGCGCGCAGAGGGAATCGCGGCGGCTTCACCAGGCGACATACAGCGATGTGGGACCGCGGAAGGAAATGTTGCGGCTGTACTCAATTGCCTGATCGGGCAGGAGCCGCAGGTCCGGCAGCAGGCGCGTCAGCGTTTCCAGCAGGATGCGCATCTCCAGCCGGGCGAGGGGCGCGCCGACGCAATAGTGAATCCCGTAGCCAAAAGCGAGATGATCTTTGAGATTGTCGCGATTTGCGAAGACCAGATCCGGCTCCGGGAAAACGTCGGCGTCGCGATTGGCTGAATGGAGCATCAGCAGGAGATTGGCGCCGGCCGGTATCTCGACGCCGGCGATTGTGGATGTCGAGACCGCCAGCCGCCGCCAGGCGCAGACCGAAGGATCGTAGCGCATCATCTCTTCCAGCATAGTCGGGATCGATTCTGGAGCGCGGCAGAGCGCTACCCAGTGTTCGCGTTGAGACAGGAGATGCAGCAGCGCGTTGTTGATCTGGGCGGTGGTGGTCTCGTGCCCGGCGACAAGCAGCGTGATCATGCAACTGGCGATTTCGTTGAGCGATAGCACGCTGTCATCGCCAGCCCGCAGGCGGATCAAGTCGCTGGTGAGATCGTCCTGCGGCCGCAGGACTTTTTCCGCCACAAGATCCACCACGTAGCGCCAGAATGGGACAAGGTTCTTCGTCAGCGCAATCTGCTCGTCAGCGGTCGGGCGGCCGTAATAGAGTTGGATGCGATTGCCCGCCCAGGCTTTCACCTGCGGCACATCGGCGTCAGGCACACCCAGGACGTGCAAAAGCACATGCGCCGGGTATGCGTAAGTCAGCTCGGCGACGATATCCAGCGGAGCGCGGCCGATTAGACGCTGGACGCCGCCGTCGGCGATTGCGCGGATGGCGGGCGCGAAGCTCTTCATGCGCCGGGGCGTGAACAGCCGGTTGACCAGCGTACGGATGCGGGTATGCCCCGGCGGCACATTGTTGGAGAGCACCGGCTCCGGGCTGTAGCCGCCCTCGGCGAGGAGCTGCTTGACCGTGGCGGAAAATGGGACGATGGGGCTGATGGTGTTGGCGGCGGTGTAGGTGTCGTGATCGCGGAAGATCGTCTTGATGTCGTCGTAACGCGTGACGATCCAGTAGTCGATGGCCGGGCTGTAGAAGACGGGCTGCTCGCGCCGGGCTTGAGCGAGCCGGGGGAAGGGGTCGCTGAGGTCAAGCGGGTCGAAGGAGTGCGTAAGGTTGGTTATCGGACAATGGGCGTGATTCATCGTATAGTTAGTCGCCATGCGCTTTGGGTTCGCAAAGGGAGATTGGAGTATACTGCCACGAAACGCTCAAAGAACGGGTCAATCACAACGAGCAATGATGCCGGACTAAGCCACAGCTTGGGCAAGCGGCGAACGCTACTGCTCGGCTTCCATCGCCAATTGTCGAATCTCAGCGATGCTGATGTCTTCTTCGTCGGTTTTCGAGTAAATGGTGAGCAGGGTGACGCAGTCGCTTAGCTGGGCATAGTAGATCACGCGGAAGCCGCCGCTCTTGCCGCGCCGGGCCGCGCGATTGGGCAGGCGCACTTTGTAGACGGTGTAGCCGACGCGCGGGACAAGCTGGCCGGGACGCTTTCCTTGCGCCAGGCTAGCGATCAGGCTCTCTACCTCATCGATTGTCTTCGGATATTTGCGTTCGAGCCGACCTAGCCGCTTCTTAAATCTCGGTAATTCCCTAACGACAGTCGGTATCACCGTAGATTTCCCGACGTAACTCCTCAAGGGACTCCATCGCATCCTGACCTTCATAGCCGGCCAACACATCGCGTATTCCCTGGCGAATATCGTCCATGATTTCTTCTTTTGTCGGCTCGCGATCGTCGTCAACGGCTACGATATCTTCCGGCGCGGCCGGCTTCAGCTTAGGTCCGTCCATTGCCGAATTCTCTTTGTCGAGATGCATCGTTAGACTCCTGTATCTATACTTGCGATTGTAGCTCAACCTTGTCGCGCTATTCAATAATGAGGCGAGATTCGCTAAACTAGGCGCCAATGTTTACGCGCGTATCCAAGGGCGACTATGACGATCAATTTGGGCATCATCGGCGCGGGACGAATCGGCCGCTTGCACGCTAACACCTTGACGACGCGGGTGCCCGGCGCGCGGGTGCTGGCGGTCGCTGATGTCTTTGAAGCGGCGGCAAAATCCGCGGCGGCAGACTTCGGCATCCCCGACTTCAGCACGGACCCGTCTGAGTTGATGCGCAGCGGCGACATCGACGCCATCGTCATCTGCTCGTCGACGGATACGCACTGCCGATTCATCATCGAAGCGGCGCGGGCGGGAAAGCAGATATTTTGCGAGAAGCCAATCGCCTTTGACCTGGTCGAGATTGACGACGCGCTGGCGGCGGTGGACAGCGCCGGCGTTCAGCTGCAAATCGGCTTCAATCGGCGCTTTGACGCCAATCACGCGCGGCTCAAGCGCGCCATCGAGGGCGGCGAGATCGGCGACGCGCATACCATGATGATCATCAGCCGCGACCCGGCGCCGCCGCCGATCGACTACATCAAAGTGTCCGGCGGCTTGATGATGGACATGATGATCCACGACTTTGATATGTGCCGCTTCTTGCTGGGCGAGGTCGTCGAGATCTTCGCCTTTGGCGATGTGAAGGTGGATTCGGCGATTGGCGAAGCGGGCGATATCGACACGGCCAAGGTGATGCTGCGCTTCGAGAACGGCGTCTTCGGCACGATCGAGAACAGTCGGCAAGCGGTCTATGGCTACGACCAGCGCGTTGAAGTCTTCGGCAGCAAGGGCGCGGCGTCCACCGGCAACTGGCACGCCAACGCGGTGACCATAAGCGATGCCGCCAGCGTCCGGCGTGACTTGCCGCTACATTTCTTCGTCGAGCGCTACCTGGAAAGTTATGTGGCTGAGATGCGCGCTTTCGTCGAGGCGCTTTCGACGGGCGAGACTGTGCCGGTGGTCGGCAACGACGGGCGCGCGCCGGTGCTGATGGCGCTGGCCGGCATGCGCTCCATGCGCGAGAATCGGCCCGTGGGATTGGACGAGGTGGCGCCATGAGTAAAATCTTGGGTGACGAGTCGTCCAATGAACGTTTATGAAAGCACATTGAATACCTGGCTGGCTGCCGCTCTTCGAGAGCGCGGTTTGAATGCCCGCGCCGAGATTGGGCAAGGCGGCGGCAAACGCCTGGATGTGGAAATCTCGCTCGACGGGCTGAAGATTGCTCTGGAAGCGGAACAGGGCTTCTCCACGACAAAGAAAGCCTCGGCAATAAAAGACGCGGACAGCCGCCTGCATGATGACCTGGCGGATTGCGCTGTCGCCATTTGTTACCCGGAGGGCTTGCGCTTGGCGAATGAGCTTTCGGGGAGCGAACTCCTGTATACGCTCCGCAGCCACAAGGAACGCCCGCCCGCGAACAAAACCAGTTGGAAACGGGATCATATCCCGCAGTTCGTCAGCGTCATCCGCAAAATCCCCGACCAGCTCGGCGACCCGGATGAGATTGCCAACCGCCTCTCATTCAGCTTGGATCGCGCTGTTGCGCGGCTCAATGAAAGCCAAAAGCAGGATTTGGCCGCCTGCTTGGATCTGCCGGCCGGCAAGCCCACAAAATCAGAGACGAGCCATGCCTTGACCAGCCGCTTCAATCAAGCCGCCAAACGCGCCATGCTTGTCGTCGCCACCGCCGTCATGTTTCACAGCCAACTGGACAAGCATCGTCACAAAATCAAACCGCGCGATTACGCGGGCGAATGGTCCCCCGCCAGCGCCAGCCAGTGCGCCAATAGCGCCGATCCCATTGGCGCGTTCTCTCAGGCTTGGAAGCTATGGCTTGCCGTCGATTACAAGCCGATCTTCGACACGGCGCGCAGCGCTCTGCAAGTTTTAGCCGGCTCGAATGAATTCACCGCCGCCGTGCAAATTGTCGCGCGGGCATCCCTGCAAGCAGCGCGCAACATCGTCGGCTTGCGTCATGATTTGCTGGGGCGCATCTTCCACAAAGTGCTCGATACCGCCCGCTACGACGGCTCCTTCTACACCACCACCGCGGCCGCCACCCTGCTGGCCAACCTGGCGCTGCGCGAAGACATGCTCGATTGGTCGGACAGCGCAGCCATCGCCAGGCTGCGCGTCACCGACCCGGCCTGCGGCACCGGCACGCTGCTGATGGCGGCCGCCGAGCGCATCCGCGATTTGACCAGCGCGGTCGGCAACCAGGACGAAGTTTCCCGACTGTTGATCGAAAATGTCTTGACCGGCTACGATGTCAACCTGACGGCAACGCATCTGGCGGCGACCACGCTGGGCTTGCTCTCGCCGACGACGACATTCGGGAATATGAAGATTTACATCACATTACTAGGGGTACGAACCAATCGCGGCTACCTCGGATCGTTAGAGTTTTTGGATGACCAAGGACCTCGAATGAAGCCGATGCCGGGATTCGGTATTGAGCAGGAAAAATCTGTCGCGGAACAAATAGAGACAGAGGAAGAGGTAAATCAAGCTGAAGAGGCGGATTTAGTCATTATGAATCCACCGTTTACGCGGTCTGATATCCGCCACGATCAGTTCAGTAAACAGGAAGAGAAAAAGTTAAAACAGCGTGAAAAGGAACTATTTTCAGGACAACCAATTGATCATTTCAGCAATGGAAACTCATTTCTGATATTGGCAGAGCAAATTACCAATTCATCGAAAAGCACTGTAGCCACGATACTTCCCTTAATTGTTTCTACAAACGCCTCGGGCTTAGGCATTCGCAAATTTTTGGCTGAGCACTTTCACGTTGATACAGTCGTGACTTCACATGATCCTAGTAGAATCAACTTTTCCGAAAACACAACTATCGGGGAATTGCTGTTAGTCTGTCGCCGTCGACGCGCTGACCCCCCCCCCCCCCCGCACTTGCCGACGAAAATCGTCAATCTCTACGAAAATCCGGCGACGCCAGGCGACGCGCTGGGGGTGGCAAGGGACATTGTTGAGGGAAAAGTCAAGAATATCAAGGGGACTGTACAATTCTGGCCCGCCACTCGTATTCAAGCTGGCAATTGGGGTGGAGTTCAATTTTTATCCCCGTACCTTTGTGAGAGTTTTATTGAGCTAACCAAGGGAGATTTATTTCGAACAAAAGAGTTGGGGCTTCAAGCTGAGATTGGGCCTGGGGGACAAAGAATTAACGATGCGTTCACAAAATCTGAAATTCCAGATGCAAATGCTATGACCGCGCTTTATTTTCACAAAACGGACATTACTCAAAAAATGCTAGCTCAAACGGATACATATATCTTGCCAAAAAAGAACAAGAAACAGATGGCGTCATATTATTGGGGGTTGCGTGGGCGACTAATGTTGGTAAGGCGAATATATTTGCCAACGACACATTGCATGAGCGTGCGGCTTAATCAAAGTGCATTGGGTTCATCTTGGATTCCGTGTAAACCAAAGCACAATATTCACAATGAGCAGTCATTGGAAAAAGCGCTTTGTGTCTTTTTCAATTCTACAGTTGGTATTCTCTCGATTCTCGGCGGCAGAACTAATCGTAAGCCAACTTATCCTAGAATGTCACTTTGGGCATTAAAAAAGCTATCAGTGCCCGACTTCAACGCGCTTAGCCAAAGCCAAGTCACCGCCCTGGCCACCGCCTTCGACACGCTCTGCAATTTCACCCTGCTGCCCTTGCCGCAGATCATGCAAGACGAAACGCGGGGTGCCCTGGACCGCGTGGTCATCGACGCCCTGGACATCGCGCCCGAAATCGTCGCCAGCATCCGCCGCGAGCTCAGCCGCGAGCCATCTATCACAGGAAAACCTTATGAACCGTAGAACCCCGGGAGAGCAGCCATGAGCAAGACATACGACTCCCTGCACATGGGACGCAGCTCGATCGACCTCTACTCGAATGACATCGGCGCGCCCTTCGTCGAGATCGACAGCTTCGCCGCCTACGTTGGCGGGTCGCCGACCAATATCAGCGTCGGCGGTCGCCGTCTGGGGCTGAAGACGGCGCTGCTGACGGCGGTCGGCGCTGACCCGGTCGGTGATTTCATCTTGCATTTTCTCAAGAATGAAGGCGTGGAGACGCGCTTCATCCCGCGCAAGCCGGCGCATCGCACCTCGGCCGCTGTGCTGGGCATTGAGCCGCCGGACAAATTCCCGCTGGTTTTCTACCGTGACAATTGCGCCGACATCAACCTGAACATCGACGATGTGCTGGCGGCGCCGGTCGTGGATTGCAAAGTGTTCCAATTCGCTGGCACCAATCTCAGTCTGGAACCGAGCCGCAGCGCGACCATGCTGGCGGCCGAGCTGGCGCGCCAGGCGGGCGCGACCGTGATATTTGATGTCGACTTCCGCCCCGATCAATGGCACGACGTGCGCGCCTTTGGCGTGGTGGCGCGCAGCGTCTTGCGGCTGGTCGATGTCGTGATCGGCACCGAAGACGAACTCAACGCGGCCATGCTCAGCGATGTCTCGCAGATGAGCCTGACACATTCGCAGGTGTCGGATACCAAAGTGGCCGGTGATACGCGCTCGGGCGTCGAGTTCATGCTGGCGCTGGGACCCGAGGCGGTGGTCGAAAAGATCGGGCCGGAAGGCGCGCGCATCCACTTGAAAGACGGGGAAACCATCGACGCGCCCGGCTTTCCGGTGGAGGTGACCAATATCCTGGGCGCGGGCGAT
>JAPOYS010000026.1 GCA_026706455.1 Chloroflexota bacterium
CGGGATCTTGAGTTGTTCTTTGACGAGGTGGAAGTCGTCATCGTGTTGGTCGAGGAGGTTGAGGGCTTCGATTTTTTGGTCGAGTTTGTAGTTGTTTGGCATGGTGGGTGGTCCTTTTGTTGTTTGAGTCCTATGGTCACGTTAGCATGAATGTTCTAGTCATACGTGAACATTTGTTCACGTATTGGATTTTTCATACTGTTTTCTTATGATTTTCAGATACAGATATGGCGAAAACTGAAGGGGAGAGCTATCAGGTGGCTCGCCTCGATGCGCGCGGTGGTAAAATCTTTCTCTGTGTCTCTGTGGCGGAAGCCTGGGACGGGCCCGGCCGAAGTGTCTTATGGGTGTCTGCGCGCCGCGAGAGATGGGGAGATGGAGGGAAACCGCTATGAGTTTAATGGGCATTGATGTCGGCACGACCGGCTGCAAGGTGGTGGCGTTTGCCGAGACCGGCGCCGTCCTGGATCAAGCCGGGCGCGAATATCCTCTGATCAGCCCGCAGCCCGGCTGGTACGAGCTTGATCCGGAGCGCGTCTGGCGCGATGTCTGCGCTTGCCTGCGCGAGGTGAATGCGCAAATCGGGCATGATCCGGTCAGCGCGCTGGCCATTTCCTCGCAGGGCGAAGCGATGACGCCGATAGCCCGCGACGGCCGTATCCTGGCCAATAGCCCCATCAGCTCCGACACCCGCAATCGCGCGCAGGCCGCCGAGATGGAAGCCGCCTTGGGCGCGGAACATATCTACGCGCTGACGGGCCAGCCTATGGGCACGTTCTACACGCTGCCGAAGGTGCTCTGGTGGCGGGACAACGCGCCGGAGATCCTCGACCAGACTTGGAAATTTCTCTGTTATGTCGATTTTGTCGCCTACCGCTTGGGGCTGGAGCCGGCTATCGATTACAGCATGGCGGCGCGGACGCTGGCCTTCGATGTGCGCAAGCTCGATTGGTCGGAGGAACTGCTGGAAGCGGGCGGCGTCCGGCGGGATCAACTGGCGCGGCCGGCGCCCAGTGGCACTGTCCTCGGCGAGATCCCGCCCAAGCTGGCGGCGGACCTCGGCTTTACCGGGGGGAATGTCAAGGTCGTGACCGGCGGGCACGATCAACCGGCGGGGGCATTGGGCGCCGGCGTGCTGCAACCGGGGCGCGCCATGCTGGCGATCGGGACGACCGAAGCCCTGGTCGCCGTCACTGACGAGCCGCGGCCGGAAATGCTGGATTACCACGTCTCCTGCTATCCGCATGCCGCGCCCGGGCTGTTCATAGCGCTGAGCGGCAATCAGACCGGCGGGCGGCTGCTCCGTTGGTACCGCGATGAATTGGCGGCGGCGGAAAAGGCCATTGCCGCTGCCGACGGCCGCGATGTTTACGATGTGATCGTCGAACAGACCGGCGATGAGCCCGGCGGCTTGCTGCTGCTGCCATATTTCGTCGGCAGCGGCACCTATTTCGAAGACCCCGCTGCCACCGGCACCTTGGTCGGCATGACCTTTGACACCAAGCGGGCGGATATCGTCAGAGCCATCCTCGAAGGCTTGACCTACGAGCAGGCGCTCGGCATCAGTGGGCTTAACGAAGTCGGCGCGGGGATCAAACAATTGACGGCGATCGGCGGCGGCGCCCGCTCGGAACGCTGGATGCAGATCAAAGCCGACATCACGGATCTGCCGGTCACGATCATCCACACGTCAGAAGCGGCCAGTCTGGGCGTGGCGATGTTGGCCGGCTGGGCCACCGGCGTCTACGGCAGCCTGGAAGAAGCGGCGGCTCTGTTGATAAAACCGCGCAAAACCTTCACGCCCCGCGCCGAACACAGGGCGCATTACCGGCGGCAATTGAGCATTTACAGCGACCTGTATCAGGCCTTGCGCCCGATCTATCAGGCGATGGCCGCTGAGGGCTGAAAATGGGCTTCAGTCGCCGCCCTCGAGGCGACGCCGGCGCTCCTCAATCTGCGCCAGCACGTTGTTGGTGACTTTGGGGACTTCTTTTTCTTTCTCTTGCAGGCGGGAGATATCGGGCTGAACGACGTCATCGGCGCTGATGACGACATCGCGGTCATTGAATTCGACCGCGCCTTTGGGATTGCTATCCAGCGACTCTTTCATCCGGCTGACTTTCTCTTCCCGCTCATTTGCATCGCCGGCCTCTTCCGCAACCGGCGCTTCCGGGCTGGCTTCCGCATCAGTGCTGGCTTCCGCTTCGGCGGCTTTGCTGGTCCTGCGCCGGCGTCTCGGCTTGCGTTCAGCTGCCTCGGCCATGTCATTGAGGGCGTCGCCGACTTTCATCGTGGTCTCGACCGCTTTCTTGCCGCGGCGGAAGCGGCTGAATAGACCGCGGGCTTGCTCTTCCACCTCGTCCGCGGTCGGCGCCGGGGCGTCACCGAGGGCCCAGCGATAGCCGGCGTAAATCCCGATGCCAACGATCAAGAAGGGGAGAATGGTCTGGATCAATTGCACCAGTGTGCTCATTACCGCCAGCGCGGCCAGCGTCGCCAAGACGACGATGACCAGCTTGAAGGCCTTCTGCTTGTCCAGATCCATGATCGCAGCTCCCGAATCCGGCTGAATTGCCGGCGGCGCCTCCATATCTGGAAGCGGCAAGCAACATATAATGTATTATACGCGATTTGTCACCGTTTGGATGGCGCGCGCTTCCTTGTGGCTGACGCGGTTATCCAGTCGCCTGTAGACGCGCGATCGCGAGCCGGGGATTCAAAGCAAACCATGTCCGCCAATAGCGTCATATCCCATGCCTTCGTCCTGCCCGACCGCAACTTTTATGAGTGGCTGGCTGTGCTGCGCCCGTATCTCGCCAAGTTTGAGCGGGTGGCGGTCGTGCGTTCGCCGGCCGGCAACAACCTCAACCGCTTTCGCAATGTCACGGCGGTCGATGCGCCGCTCACCTGGTGGCAGGATTCCGCGCTGACCCATATACGGCGGATTTATCCATCGGTTGTGATGGTCGATGTGATCGATGTGGATACGCCGGAAGAGCTGGCGCCGATCATAAACCGGCGCGTCGAGAACGATGACCGCTATGGCGAGCGCGATACCGAGCCGCAGCATATCTTCAATCGCTTTGTGCTCGAATGGATGACCAGCGCCCGTCCAATAGCTGTGCTCGCTCGCTTTAATGCCGATCCGGAGAAGGGCGACCTGCGCCGCAGCCTCGAAGTCTTCACGCGAGCGGGGGCCGATGTCCTCTGCGCCGCGCCCGGCACCGTCACGGCCGTGGGCGAAAGCATTCAAGTCGAGTCGAGTGTGGAAGGCGAGCGCTTCATTACTACGTATGAGCCGGTGCAAGAACGCTTTGTCTCGGTCGGGGATCAACTCGGCCTGGGGCGGGCGCTGGCGACGGCGGCCGGCGATCGCCTGTCCCTCACCGTGCAGAATCCGCCCAATGGCGTGAGCGCGCTCGGCTGGGACAACCTTATGAATCCGCGCGATTACATTTATATTCCGCAGTTTCGCGCGCGCCCCCTGACCGATGGCTTAAACATTCGGAATCTGCCCAGCTTGCAGGCCAGCATCGTGGGTCGCGTCTATAGCTGGCACCTGCTGGAGCCTCAAGAGCACCACGGGCGCGCGATCGAGAAGATAGGCGCGGAGGGCAGTTGGCTGAAGGTCAGTTCGATAAGCGGCGTTGAAGGCTATGCCGCCGCCTGGCATCTGCGGGCTACCACGCTGAAAGAGGGGGCCGTAGTCTTCCCCGGGGTTAATCCGGTCGGCGTCAACCTGGACATCTTTCATCCCATGGGCAAGCCGGCGCCAGCCCGGCTGGGCGATATTGGCTGGGTGCGTTTCGGCTACAACGTCTCGAACGGCCGCGGATCCGAGGACATCAACGCTGCCCTGGCGCGTTACCTGCCCCAGGTAGAAGCTTACCGGAATGCGGGCTACCGCGTCATCATGACCACCAGCCACCAGACATACGGCGAGGGCAAGAGCGAGTTTTGGCCCTGGTCGCAGATGACCGATGCCAAATGGCGCCTGCTGCGTCAGGGTTTTGCCGAGATGATGAGCCGGATAGCGGCGCAATGGGCCGGGCGGGATTTGATCGGCGCCTGGCAGATTTGGAACGAGCCGGATTCCCGCAGCGGCGTGGCGTCGGTATCGATGAGCGCGCGGCATTATGGCGAGATGGTCGCTGAGATCCACCAGGCGATACGCAGCGCCGACAGCGATGTACAAATCGTCACCGCCGGCTTCAACAGCGGTCCGCTCAGCGGCAGCGCTTATGCCCGCGAGATGCTGCAAGCCTTGCCGGATGGCGTCTTGCCGGATGGCATCGCTTTTCATCCTTACGGGCGCGGCGTCAACGGGCATCCCTTTTATTCCATGTTCGGCCACATTGACGAGTCAGTCTGGGCCTACAGCGCTGTCTTGCCGGAAAAGCCGCTCTGGATCACAGAGTTTGGCGTCCTGGATCGACCGCGGGATTCCGCGGGCCAGATCGCCCGTTACGCCATGGACATGATTCGTTACTTGAAGACGCAGTATCCCGGCAAGTTCGCGGCGCTCGTCTGGTACGCCTGGGCGCAAGGGATGCACAACGGCTACGGCATCGTCGATGCAGCGGGCAAACCCCGGCCGCCGCTGACGGAGCGCTTCCTTTCCGCCTGAGCCAGCTGCGCAAGGCGGTTCACCAATCGCATCTCAGATCGCGAGTTACATTGAGGAAATTGGGAGTGGTGAGCAAGTCGATATGTACCGCATTTCCCCCCACCCTAAATCCCTCCCGCAATCTCTATTGCGGGCATCCCAAAATGAGGGAGGGACTTCAAAAGTATGTAATTCCTTGAAAGACTCCCCTTCCCTCCTTGTGGGGGCAAGGGGCCGGGGGATGGGGGCTTGTCGTGATACCAATGATTCACCACTCCCGAGGAATTTGCCAAGACGCCAGTTGACGCAGTACCATATGCGTAACGACAATGGCGAAAGTTAAACCATCATGTTCCAGCGATTTATTGGTCTGACGCTCGTTCTGCTGCTGCTTATCGGCGCGGCGAGCTTCGTTTGGAGCCAGTCCGAATGCGACTTCAGCACCTCGAATTACGCGCGCGCGGTTCAGCTGCATGATATGGGCGATTATGACCGGGCACTGCGCCATTACGAATGCGCTCGGCAAGAAGACCCCGACAGGTCGATCATTCCGCTTCTGATTGAGAATGCGCGCGAGGATATCGCCAAGGCCGGCAGTGCCTGGTCGGGCGGGGGCGAAAAGGCGCAGGAGCCGATTTGCAGCCCAGATCTCGATCACTTGCTCCTCGGCAAGCAGGCTTATGATCGTGGCGACAGCAACCGGGCGGAGATTCACTTGGGGTGTATTCTGCTGGCGGATCCGACAGACGGCGCGGCGCTTAACCTCATGGGCGACATCGCCATCAATCGTGGCGATACCCGTAGCGCGCAGCACTACTTCAATCGGGCGGAGGCGGCGCGCAAGGCGGGGAGCGGCCCGCGGGCGGATAGTCAAGCTTCGGCGCAAAGCGAAGATTCCAAATCATCCGCCGGGTTTGAGATGCCGGATTGGCTGACGCCCTACGAAACGGCGCCCGATTCCCGGGAATCAGCCCGGGTTCGGCCGATTGTGGTATTCAGCGAGCGGTCGCAACTTCTGCTGCAGACCGAGCAAGTGATCGTCATCGCCGATGATGGCTCGGTGACCACCTGGCAACGCTTGCGGAAGCTGTACGTTGAGAAGATTAGATTTGTGGCCTCCACCGGCGAGTTGACCGTGACCCTGTATCAACGTCAGGTCTTTGCCATGTCTCGTGAGGCGGGAATCACATTCAGCGCTGGGGAGGGACTGACGGAGGCCCGCGAGCACGCTCGGCTGGCGGCCGGGCAAAGCGATCTTGACGGGGCGATTAAATGGATGCTCCGAGCAGCGGCTGCGCTTGGCGCAACAGCTGACGACTACGCTTATCTCGCTTCCTTGTACGGTATGCAGGGTGATATGGCGGCGGCGGCGCTTGCATTATCAGCGGCGCTGGAACTGGAACCGACGCGCCTGGATATCCGCTGCAATCTAGGCCGGGCTTATGCTTCACAGGGCGATTATGCGAAAGCATTTGCGCAATTCTACAAGGTGATATCGAAAAATATCGGCGCCATTTGCCCCAAGGAAAATGGGCAGGCTTTGAGCCGCTAGCTGGACCGGGTCGGATAAGCCGTTATACATCGGCAAGGATTCCGTTAGCTCGTCTTTAGCATTGACGCCTAACCTAGAATCGGATCGAAAAGTATGAGAGCATCGCAAGTATGCTCTCTTTTGTTATCGCGAGGAGGACGGGCATGAGAAAGAAAATCGCCATCTTGCTGCTTCTGCTGCTGGCGCTGGGCGGCATGGCGCAGGCGCAGCGGTCGCCGCAGGAATTGTATGAGGGCCAGTTCCAGCCGCCGGAATTCCCGGCGGGAATCGATTGGATCAATGTGGAGGATCCACTGACGCTGAGCGGGCTGGTCGGAAAAATCGTCATTCTGGATTTTTGGACCTATGGCTGCATCAACTGCTTGCATGTCATCCCGGTTTTGGAACAGGTGGAGCAGAAGTTCGCTGAGGAAGTTGTCGTCATCGGCGTTCACTCGGCGAAATTCGAGAACGAAGGCCAGACCGAGAACCTGCGTCAGATCGTGCAGCGCTATGGGATACACCACCCGGTCGTCAATGACAATGAGTTCGCTGTTTGGCGCGGTTTCGGCGCCAACGCCTGGCCCACAGTCGTCATCATCGACCCGCGCGGCTACGGGGTCATCCGGCAATCGGGCGAGATTCCCTTTGAAGCATTCGACAGCTACCTCACCGGCATGATCGAACACTATGACGGCATAGACGAGAGCATCATCGACCGGAGGCCGCTTGAGCTGGCGCTGGAGGGCGCGGGCGATCCCGGCACGCCGCTGCTCTACCCGGGCAAGGTACTGGCGGATGAAGCGAGCAACCGGCTCTTCATCGCCGATAGCAGCCATAATCGCATCGTCGTCGTTGATCTGGCCAGCAAAGAGGTTGTCGATATCATCGGCTCTTCGGCGCGGGGTTTTGTCGATGGCGGCTTTGACGAGGCCCGCTTCGACAAGCCGCAGGGCATGGCGCTGGACGGCAATCTGCTCTACATTGCCGATGTCAATAACCATGTGATTCGCAGCGCCGATCTGGCGGCGCGGGAAGTGATGACCTTGGCGGGCAACGGCATTATGGGACGCAGCCGGCTGGACTTTGGAACGCGGGCGGAAAACCCGCTGGGCGTCTCGCTGCGCAGCCCCTGGGATGTGGAGTTCGATGATATGGGACGCCTGCATATCGCCATGGCGGGAACGCATCAGCTCTATATCTATGAGCCGGAAAGCAACCTGCTGTACCCGTCGGTCGGCAACGGGCGCGAGGCTAATCTGAACAATGTGAGCCTGGCGAATGCCGAATTGGCGCAGCCGAGCGGGCTGTACTACGCGGGCGCGGGCAAGCTCTATTTCGCCGATAGCGAATCCAGCACCATCCGCCTGGCCGATTTCGAGAATGATCTGGTCACGGTCATCTCCGGCACCACCGCCAACAGTCTGTTCGACTTCGGCGATGTCGATGGCGAACTGGGCGAGAACCTTCTGCAGCACGCCCTGGGCGTGGAAGGCGGACCCGATGGCGAAATCTACATCGCCGACACCTATAACAGCCGCATCAAGGTGATACCGGCTGGAGAGACCGGCACTCAGACCCTGTTTGGTCGCGGCGGCGCGGGCGGCTACATGGATGGCGAGCCTCATTTGGTCCAATTCGATGAACCGGGCGGCTTGAGCTACGCCGATGGCATCCTCTACGTTGCCGACACCAACAACCATGTCGTCCGCGCGATTGATCTCGAGGCGGGCCTCGTCGATACCTTTGAGTTCCGCAATCCGGAAGCGCTGGTCATTGACAGAGAGAAGCTGACGCTGGTGGGCGGGAACGCCGGCGACCGATCGATAATCATGGCGGGGATTCACGAGGTCGCGCCCGGCGATGCTGTCTTGCGCCTGAATTTCGCCCTGCCTGACGAATTCAAGATCAATCCGCTGATAGATAGCGAAATCCTGGTTGTTTGGGGCGAGCCGATGGGGCATGCGACCGTGGCTGTGACCGAGAACAGCGTCCAGATTCCGCTGAAATTCGCTGAGGAGACCACCTTCGTGAAGGCGGATGTGACATTGTATTACTGCCGCGAAGGCGAGGAGGCGCTTTGCTTCATCGATACCTTCGCCTACTTCATCACGGTGGAAGTTTCGGCGGAGCACGCAGAAACCGAGATTGCGCTGGAGCGCGAGGTCGTCCCGCCGGATGTGTAGCTTCTTTCGGAGCGCAAGCGGCATCGGATCTGAACACAAGGGCGACTCAATGAGTCGCCCCTACATTTTTTCGCGTGATTATGCGACTCAATTGGCGCCGATGACGATGCTGCCTTCTTCAACAGCGCCGCCGCGGACGTAGCCTGTCTTGACTTCGCTGCCCACTTCAAGGCGCGCCAGCAAGCGCTGCAACTGGTCGATGTCTTCGAGAGACTCGTCGTTCAGCGCCGTCAATATATCGCCGACCAGCACGCCGGCCTTCACTGCGGGGCTGTCCGCTTCCACGGAGACGATCAACAAGCCGATGTCTTGCCCCAAGGCCTCGCCGATGTTATCGGGCAGCTGGGCCGGTTGTACGCCGATGCCGAGATAGCCGGTTTGAATCTTGCCATCGGCCATGAGCGCGTCCACCGATTTGGAAACGGCGGCGAGGGGAATGGCGACGCTGATGCCGCCCGCGAAGCCGGATGTATTCATGCCGTAGACCTTTCCATCGGCGCCGAGCAGCGGTCCGCCGGAGAAACCGGGGTACATGGTGAGGTCGGTCTGGATGATGCTGTCGGCCAAGAGGCCTTCCCAGCCGCCAGCTTTCCAGGCCGCTTTTTTGATCCAGGCTTGTTTCTTCCAGTGCCCTTTGTGATTGGCGAAGCCTTTGGCGAACTTCCGTTTCGCGCGTCTGCGTCGCCTCCTGGCATCGTCTGGATTGATTATGCCGCTGACGATGCCGAGGGCCGCTTTGACGCGGGAGCGGGGCCGCCCCAGCGCGAGGACGAGATTGCCGGCGCGCAGCTCCGCTTCGGCGCGCTTGACCGGCTCGATTGAAGCGTCCACTTGCAGCAGGGCCAGGTCATTGCGCGGATCACGACTGACCAGTCTGGCGTCGATGCGTTCGCCATCGGGCAGGCCGATGCTGATATCGTCGTCCGATTCCACCACGTGATGCGCGGTGACGATCAAGTTTTCCGTCCAGGCGATGCCGGTGGCGGGAATCCGCCGGCGCGCGTCCACCCGCAAGACGCTCTCGGCGGCGCCTTCGACGATGTTCGCCATGTCGTTCGATAGTTCTTGCAGCCTATTCGCCACAATGTTCTCCTTGAATATGTTTGCGTTGTTCGTATTCTGCACTGAGATACCGCGCCGTGACATTAGACCTTTGGGCAGGTATCCCCCTGGCCAAGCGGGCAGGTCCGGGTGAATCGGAGCGTGCTTCTGTCAACCAGCCTCTGCTAAAATGCAGGCGTTTGTTCAGTTGGAGATAAGTGTTTGTCAGTTACACAGTTGGCTGCCTTGTTCGCGCTGGGCGCGATCTGGGGCGCGTCTTATATTTTCATCCGCGTCGCGGTCGAGCCGCTTGGGCCGATCTTCCTGATGTTCGCGCGGGTGGCGCTTTCCGGGCTGATCTTGCTGGCCTACGCCCGGCTGCGGCGACAAAAGCTGAACATTCGCGGTCACTGGCGCCGCTTCATCGTCCTGGGTTTCCTGGGTTCGGCGCTGCCATTCTCGTTGATCGCCTGGGCGGAGTTGACAGTCACCGCGTCGATGGCGGCGATTCTGATGTCGACGACCCCGCTCTTCACAACCTTCGTCGCCGCTATCGGCTTGGGCGAGCGCTTGACCCTTTACAAGCTGATCGGCGCGGTGCTCGGCATCCTCGGGGTGACGGTGACGGTCGGCGGCAGCGATATGGCGATGAACCTGGAGGTGATAAGCGCGACTTTTGCTTTACTCGCGGCGACGCTGAGTTACGCGATCGGCGGCGTATACGCCAAGCGGTACTTCTCGGGCTTGAACAACCTGTCCATGTCCAGCGGGCAGATGATTGCCGCGGCCGTCGTGCTGGCGCCGGTCTCGGCGGTGAACCTGCCGGGCGGCGCGCTCCCGCTTGAGGCGCTGCTGGCGACGCTGGCCCTGATTGTGCTCTGTACCGCCTTCGCTTATCAACTCTACTATTACCTCATCATCAGCGCTGGACCGATCAATGCGCTGACGGTGACGCTGCTGGTGCCCATATTCGGCGTCATCTTCGGCGCGTTGATGCTGGGAGAAAGCATCAGCCCGGGCATTGTCGCCGGGCTGGTTATCGTGTTGTTCAGCGTTGGGTTGGTGACGGGGATGATCTCGCCGCGGCGGCGCTACAAAGCAAATCCCTCCAAGGCCGGCTGATCCGCATCTGCGCGATGTGGCGGAGGAGGGATTGTCAACCGCGGATGTCCAGTATGGACCTTACATGTTCAAGGCGTCGTAGCCCGGACCTTGGGTGAAGAAATCGTAATTCGGCGCGATATCCGGCGTCAGATCGACGATATCGCCCTCTTCATGCTCGATGATCACTTTGGTATCGAAGGGCACGCGTTCCTGGCCCTCCATCATCTCGTATTCGGATGAGACCTCTTCCTCGATGAAGATGGCTTCGTAGGGACATTCGGGTATGCAGGCGCCGCAGTCGATACAGGTATCGGGATCGATGAAATACCAGGGCCATTCGTTTTCCGGCTTGCCGGCGATAATACATTCCACGGGGCAGACCTCAACGCAGGCGCCATCTCTCAAACACAGGCTGGTGATGATATGCGTCATTTGCTGACTCCTTGCCGTTTCGCCTCGCTAATATGACGCTGTCGCAAGCGAAACCTTACTCGTCTGCTTCTACGTTCGCTATGGTAGCGTAGTTTGTCCTGTGTTGCTACTGCTTTTGACTGATTTTAGCGGGCAAAATCGGCTCTGTTAAGTTGAGATTCGCCCGCGGCGGCGCAGGCTTGAGGCGCGGCGGCAGTCTGCTATAATTTTCCCAGGCTCCAGTAGCTCAGGGGATAGAGCATTGGTTTCCTAAACCAAGTGTCGCAGGT
>JAPOYS010000126.1 GCA_026706455.1 Chloroflexota bacterium
GCCCTAAATTAGCGCCTTCTTTCAATCTCCGTTGAGTTAAACTGACACAGTAGCGGACAAGCCTTGTAGGGGCGACCCTTGTGCTGACTGAAACGATACAGGCTGACGCAAGAGGGCGAGAAGACGCTACATGACTGAGCTAGGCATCGGCGTGGTCGGCATGGGCTGGATGGGTCAGGTCCATGCGCGCTCGTACAGCTTGGCGCGGCAGCGCTTCCCGGATAGCGGCGTAATGGCGCGGCTGGTTATCTGCTCCGACGTGGTCGCGCAAAGGGCGGAACGGGCGCGCGACCTGCTCGGCTTTGAAGCGGCGACCACCTGCTGGCGTGATGTCATTGAGCACCCCGCTGTCCGCATCGTCAGTATCGCCACGCCCAACAATCTGCATCGAGAGATCGTCGAAGCGGCGGCGGCGGCGGGCAAACACATCTTCTGCGAGAAGCCCGTCGGCCGAAGTCCGCAGGAGACGGCGCAGATCGAAGCCAGCGCTCGCAAGGCGCGCGTCCTGAGCTTCGTCGGCTTCAATTATCGCTGGGCGCCGCTGGTGATGCAGGCGCAGAAATTGATCAGCGACGGCGCTTTGGGCGACTTGACCCAGTACCGCGGCCGCTTCTTCAGCATGTACGGCAGCGATCCGCTGGGGCTGCTGTCCTGGCGCTTCGAGCGCGAGGTCGCCGGTTTTGGCGCGCTGGGGGACATCATGGCGCATGTGACCGATATGGCGCTCTATCTCGGCGGCGGCGTCAAGCGGCTGGTCAGCAATTCGCATACCTTCATCGCCGAGCGTCCGCTGCCGATTCCGGGTCGGGGCAGCCATTATTCGCGCGGTGGCGCCAAGGACCCCAAGGGCGCCGTCACCAACGAGGATTATGTCGGCGCGCTGCTGGAGTTTGAGAATGGCGCGCGCGGCACGCTCGAAGCGTCGCGCTCGATCGTCGGACCCAAAAATCAGATGGCGTTCGAGGTCAATGGCGCGAAGGGCGCGATCCATTGGGATTTCGAAAGGATGAATGAACTGCAGCTATATCTGCCGGGAGCGAACGGCGTTCACGACGGTTACACGCGCCTGGTCAGTGGCGAGCAGTACCCCTATCACGGCAATTTCAATCCGGGCGAAGGCAGCGGCTTGGGCTACGAAGATATGAAGGTGATTGAAGCGCATCAATTCATGCAGGCGGTGGCCGAGGGGCGGCAGCGCGCGCCGGGTTTGCGCGAGGCGCTGGCTGTCGCCAATGTGCACGCGGCGATGATACGCTCCTGGGCGAGCGGCGCCTGGGAAGATGTGACCAGCTTGCGGCTGGACTGACCAGCGGCTGACCTTGTGCCAATGAATTGTGTGAACGCGTAGATTAATGATACAACTCGCGCTGCGCGGCGCCATCTACAGCCTCGTGGACGACCCCTTTCTCAGGGACGAAGCCGAATGCGTCGCCTACGAATCGGACGGCTTGATCCTGCTGGTTGACGGCGCGATAAGCGCGATCGGGCCCTACGCCGAACTGCGGGACCAGCTGACAGCGCACACTGAACTCCGGCATTATCCCAATTCGATTCTCATGCCCGGCTTCGTCGACGCCCACATCCATTACGCCCAAGTGGAAATCATCGGCTCCTTCGGCACGCAGTTGCTGGAATGGCTGAACAAATACACCTTCCCGGCGGAAGCAAAGTTTGTCGATGTCGAACACGCGCGGCGTATCGCCGACTTCTTCATCGCCGAGCTGCAGCGCAACGGCACGACATGCGCTTCGGTATTCTGCACATCGGCGCCCGGCTCGGTCGACGCGATCTTCGAGGCGGCCCAGCGCAGCAATATGCTGATGCTGGCCGGCTTGATGATGATGGACAGCCATGCGCCGGCATACCTTACAGACAGCGCCCAGGCGAGCTACGACCACTCCAACCACCTGATTGAGCGCTGGCACAAAAATGGACGCTGCCGCTACACGGTCACGCCGCGCTTCGCCCTGACGAGCAGCCCCGAGCAACTGGAAATGGCCGGCGCCCTCATGCGCGAGCATGCGGATGTCCACCTGCAATCGCATATTTCCGAGAATCGAGACGAGGTCGCGCGCGCCGCCGAGTTATATCCGCAGCGGAAACACTACACCGACATTTATGAACATTATGGCTTGCTGAATGAGCGAGCGATATACGGGCACGGCATTCATCTGTCGGAGGGCGAGTTGCGGCGCTTTCACGCGACGGGCGCAAGTATCGCCCACTGCCCCACCTCGAACTTCTTCATCGGCAGCGGCCTCTTCGATATCGCCAAGACGAAGGACGCGGCGCGCCCGGTCAAAGTCGGGCTCGGCACCGATGTCGGCGGCGGCACCAGCTTCTCCATGCTGCAAACCATGAGCGAAGCCTATAAGATGGCGCAGCTGCGCGGCATCTCCGTGACGCCGGCGCAGTGCTATTATCTGGCGACGCTGGGCAGCGCGGAGGCGCTCGGCTTGGACCATCGCGTCGGCAGTTTGCGGGCGGGCTGCGCGGGCGACGTTGTTGTCCTGGATCCGCGCGCCACGCCCCTGCTCAAGCTGCGCGCTGATGTCGCCGAATCGCTCGACGAGCTGCTCTTCGCGCTGATGATTTGCGCCGATGATCGGGCGGTCGAGGCGACTTACGTGGCGGGCGAACTCGTCTATGAGCGGGAGGCCGCCGCTTAACCGCCAGCCAGGACCCGGATGATCGCCACTTCAAGATGCGTGTCCGCGCCAACGGGGAGCCGCGCGGCCGGATCATTGATGCCGTAGAGACCGGCGATCAAACGATAATCGCCCGGCGGGAGATCCGCGGGCATCAAGAGACCATGATTATCGACGATTGGCGCGCCCGGCTCCCATGTCGTCGCCCGCGCTGAACCGCCGGCCGGCTCGCTGTCGCGCTGGGCGACGAGGACGCCTTCGCTGTCCAAGAGCTGCAGGAAAACCTTGTAACGTTTCCTTGGCGGAGCGAGCGCGGTCCAGACCAACTGCGCCCGCAGAACATCGCCGGCTGCCAGTTCTGTGGTATTCAGCGCGACCGATCGCAGCCGGATCTCGCCGCCGAAGTCACGCGACAAAACTGTCGGCTCGCCCAGGTTCTGATCGCTGGCGTAGAAGACATAGCGCAGGTCGTCGACCCAGCGATCGTCAATTTCAAAGGCGCTGCGATTAAGCGTCGTCTCCACGATTTGCTTGGGATCTTGCTGCTCGGCGCCGTAGAAAATGACGTGCAGGCGATTGTGCGCGGCGATGATGTCCAGCACTCGCGCGCGGGTCGCGTCATCATCGGCGCCCCCAGTTGGCAAGGGATAGACGGGCGCCTCCCCACGATAATAATAGCGCAGCAGTTCTTGCAAACCGGCGGCGCTGACGATTATCCCGTCGCCGGCGCGCAGGTCACTTTCAATCCGCCGCGCCAACCCGCGCATATCATCGCGCTGAAAATCGGGGTGATGATAGAGTTTGTCCAGCCCGCCATATAGCGTCAACAGATAGGCGATGAGCGCAACGGCGGCGAAGAAACGTGCTAGAGCGCTCAGGGCCGGGAGTCGCAGATTCCAGAGCGCCCATACCCCCCGCCCCAGCCACAAGGCGAAAGCCAACTGCGCCGGCAGGAGCAGTCGAAAAAAGTGATCGCCCAAGCCCACGGCGAGATAGGCGCTAATCGAGATCGCGACCCAGGCAATGGGCAGCAGCGTGTGCCGCCAGGCGCGCCGGCGAGACGGCGACGGCAGCAATCCAAACAGCAGCAAGATTGCAGGGACCAATGACAATGCGCCCGCGTTCAACTCGAACGTGGCGCCAAAGGCAAACAAGCTGAAGATCTCGCGCAGCATCTGATCGACGGGCATGTATTGAAGGCGATGCGAGCGGGCGCCCAACTGCAAGACCGAGACCGAGAGCCAAGGCAGGAACAGGAGCAGGGTCAGCACAAAGGCGAGCGGCAGTCTGATGACCGGCTGCCGCGACAAGGTCGTCCAGCGCCAAGCCAGGGGAGCGCCGAGAAGCGACGAAAGGATCCGCAGCGAAACCAGCGCCGCCTGCGTCAAAATCACGAGAGCGAAGGCGACATGCGTATAGACGCCGAGCGCGTTGACCAGCCCCAGCCCGACGATGTTCCGCCAGCCCGGTCGCCCGCCATCGCCGTGATTCTGGCCCGGCAAACAAGCGAGGAACAGCCACATACTCGCGCCCGCGATCGCCGTTAGCATGGCGTACATGCGCGTTTCCTGCGCGTAGTAGATGCTGAAGCTGTTGAGCGCGACCAGGCTGGCCGCCGCCAACCCGGCCAGCGGGTGGAAGAGCCGCCGGCCCAGCGCGAAGGCGTAGGCGACGCCGACAATACTGCATAGGGCGGAAAGCGAGCGCAGTGCGAATTCTGATGAGCCGGTCAGGTCTTGCCACCAGCCCAGCACAGTGAAATAGACGGGCACGTGGACGTTGGGCTGCAATAGGGGAATCAGCTCGGGCAGCGCGCGCAGGGCATGGGCATGGGCGACGCCTTCGTCGTACCAGAGCGATTGCGCCCCCAGGCGGTGAAAGCGGAGGGCGGCCGACAGCAGCAGGATTAGGATGGCCAGCGAGGGAATCAGCGCCCGCTTGACCCCCAGAGCCGCCGGTGGCTGCGTCCTTTGCGTCATCGCGCTCGTTCACGCAGCGCCGCGCCGACCGCGCCCAGCGCAACCAACGCAAGCGCGCTGGCCAGCGCCAGCCAAGACAGCAGGCGGTTCCGGCTGCGGTCATAGACGGCGATCTCGTCAACGATAATCGGACCCTCGCCAAAGCTGATTTGCCGCGTCTGCGCCAAGCCGGCGGAAAGCTCAATGCGCGACATGCGCCAAGCCGATTCCGCGCCCTCCGCGGTCCGCCAGCGGATATCCAGCGCCGTTCCACGCGCTCTGAATTCCAGCCCGGCGTCGAAGCGCTTCGCCTGGCCAAAGCGCGCGCCGCTATCCGGCGCCAGGACGCCGCCGCTAGCGATTTGCCAGGTCTCGGCTTGATGCCTGCCGCGATACAAAATCGGCGCCTGACTCGTGATGTAGTCTCTGACGCTATGGTAGACGGGCAGCGGCGTGAAAGTCGGCTTGTCCGGCTGATAATCCGGCTCGACCATGCGGAAATAATAGAAAGCTTGATTCGCCTCAAAGGGATCTTTGCGCGTGAAGAACCAATACATGACTGTGCCGATCCAGGGCCATTCCTGCTGAATCCGGTCGTAGAAGATCGGCATGTAGCGGGCGGCTTGCTCCTGCCTGACGTTTCCGTAAGCGCCGTAGAGGCTGATCTGATCCGGCGGTAAATCGGCGTCGAGCGTGGCGTTCCAAGCCGCTTCGCTGAGCCAGATGGGCTTGTGCCCGTCGCCGTTGCGCGCCATGATATCGCGGTAATAGACGTGGCGCGTGACGTTCACCGACGTGGCGCGCAGCCGCCGATCGGTGGGCCCGCTGCGCAGTCCGTAGCCCTGCGCGGAAAGCACGTCGAAGCAATCGCCGCCGCCATGATCGTACAGCGCCTGCAAGAAGACCACATCGTTCAAATCGCGCGTCCCGTCGAGCGCAATCGTCGGGGCGATGGCGCCGCTGACAACGACGATATCGGGGTCAACCGCCTTCAGCGCCCGGTACGCGCGGCAAAGCAGTTCGACGTAGCGCGGCGGATTGATGGGCTGGTTGCCCCATTCGGGATAGATATTGGGCTCATTCCAGACTTGATAATGAGTGATGCGCCCGCGATAGCGCTGCGCCACAGCGGTCGCATAGTTGACGAAATCCTGCAGATCGTCCGGCGGGGCATGATCGCCAATCTCGGGATCAGCGCGGGACCAGGCGGGCGGGTTGCTCAAGCGGACCAGCAGGCGCAAGCCATAGGCTTCGGTCATGTCGACGATCTGATCGTATTTCGTCCAGGTGCTGATGGTATCCAGTTGCCCGTCGCCATCACGATCGTGCTTGGAATCGGTGAATCTTCCGCGCCCATCGACTTCGAGATCTTCCCAGGGGAATTCCTGCCGCAGCCAGCGGAAGCCGGCTTCGCGGATCATGCGCAGCATCTCTTCGATTTTGGCGCCTTCGACTTCTTGCTCGAGGAATGTATTGATTCCATAGGGAATCTGGTCCTTGTTATCAATTGGCGCCAGCGGGTCAGTGTCTAGCGGTTGGCGAATGAGGTTGCCCGCTACTTCGACCAAGCCCCGGACTTGCCCGGCGAGCGCTTCTTCACCCGTCTGCGACCAGGCGAAGCGCCATATCAAGCCGCGATGGCCCAGGTCCAGCCCCAGCAATAGCAGCGCGCCGACGATGAGCGCAGCACTGAGGATCAGGCGGATTCGCCGGGAAACGCGGACAGTGGAAGGTCCCTCTGACATGCGGCGAATTATAGCGTCTGCTCTGACGAAATGAATAGCGCGGGCGCGATTCTCCGCTGGCGATCACTCTGTCTCGCCAGGTCAGATGCAGGGGCGGCCAATCTGGTCGCCCGCAACCGTCACTACGGGAACGACGGGCGACTTGATAAGACGCCCCTACGCTTTCGACGCGCCCGACGCTTTCGACGTGCCCGGCGCTATCGACGGGAATGAATACCGTGCCAACAATATTCACATACGTCAGGCAAACTTTGATTAGGCCCGTGAGTGTTGGTTACAATGAGACAAACGCTGAGAGAACTCGAATGACATTGCGTATCTGCCTCGCCGCGCTGGTCCTGATGCTAACGCCCCTCCTCATGAGCGGGCAGACAACAGTTGAAAGCGCGGAATGCCAAGAAAAACCCTTTGGTTTTCAGGCGCGCTGCGGTTATGTGGCGCTGCCGCAAGATTACGCGAATCCCACCGCCGGGCAAGTCGCCATTTACTTCACGCAGATACTCGGCGCGAGCGATCCGAAGCAGCCTGATCCGCTGGTATATCTCGTCGGCGGTCCCGGCAGCAGCGGCTCGCAACTGCTGCAAACCTCATTCCGCAAGTATTTGCGCGCCTTCGCTGATGAGCGCGACATCATTGTCATTGATCAGCGCGGCACGGGCTTGTCCGATCCGCCGCTGTACTGCCGCGAGGTGCTTTACCGGCTGGACGAGATCCTGCAGAGCCATCACGCCGAGCACGCTGAATTGCTGCTGTCGATCTTGAAGGACTGTCACCAACGACTGAAGAATAGCGGCGTGCAATTCAGGCACTATCACAGTGAGACCAATGCGCGCGACATTGTGAATGTGCTGCGCGCTCTCGGCTACGAGCGTTGGAACCTGGTGGGCGTGTCCTACGGATCGCGGCTGGCGCTGGTCATCATGCGCGATCATCCGCAATATCTGCGCAGCGTCATACTCGATTCGGTCTATCCGCCGCAGGCTGATATCTATCTCGACGCTTATTATCATGGCGAACGCGCGCTGCGAATTCTGTTCCAAGCCTGCGCGGAGTCGCCCAGCTGCGGCGAGCGCTATCCCAAATTGGAACGGGTATTTTACCGGCTCTACGAGCGGCTGAATCAAGCGCCGCTGATGGCGACCTACAGGCCCCCGCGCTATAAGACGCTGGAAATCGAAATCAGCGGCTACCGATTGTATGACTGGGTCTTCAGCTGGCTCTACGAGGTCGAATCCATCCAGCGCATTCCGCAACTTATCGCCGAGCTCGATCGGGGTCATCCGCAGAACGCGGTCCGCGTCGGCGCCGCCTACGAGGCGAATATGACTTCGCTCAGCCTCGGCATGCACTACACCGTGCAATGTCAGGAGGAATATGGCGTCAGCGTATATCGGGACTACGCCAGCATGCTGGCGGTTCATCCGCATCTCAGCGGTTATTTGCGCTATCCGGTGGAGGGGCCCGACACGCTGCCGCGGCTCTGCGAAATCTGGATGGCGGAGGCGCGCCCAGCCCGCGTCAACCAGGCGGTGAGCAGCGATGTGCCTGCCCTGCTGCTCTCCGGCAACTATGATCCGATCACGCCGCCAATCTACGCTGACATGGCGGAGGAGACCTTGGAGCGCTCATACAATTTCGTCTTGCCCCACGTCGGGCACGGCGTGCTGCGCTCGGAGCGCTGCGCCGTCTACATCGCTGTAGACTTCATCAACGCGCCGCTGAGCGAACCCGACAGCAGCTGCATCGCCGATACGCGACCCATCGAGTTCGATTGAGCGCGCCGGCGCCCGAAGAGCTGGCAGAATTTGACGAGAGCAAGGATTTTCGCTATCGTAGTAGTTTCATGGCGGTCGCGCGATGACTGATAAGAAATCCCTAACAAGAGTGGGCGAGCCGCCGGCCTGCCGTTCCAAATGGTCTGTTATTAAGGCAAGACTTACATGAACGAAATCGAAAAGTATGAATTTGATCGGCTCGGGTATATCGTCATCCCGGGCTTTCTCACGAGTCAGGAAATTGAGCGCCTCGCCAGCGCGGTTGACGCCGCTGAAGAAGACGCGCTCGCCCAGGCGGATCGCCCGCCGGACAAGATCAGCGCCTATGGCTTGCGCTATCGCCACAACGCCGAGAATGGCTACTTCGTCAGCGGCGCGCGCGAAGAGGGCAACACGCTGGTCATTGAAGAATTCTTCAATATCGATCCCGCTTTCGATATCTTGGTCGGTCATGGGAAGACGATGGCTTACATAAGCGAAATCGTCAAAGAGCGGCCGACCATCAACAATTCCGAGATCCGCATTCGTTATCCGGGCAACCAAACCGGTTCGCACATGGGCGGTCCCGTGTCCTGGAAACACCAGTACGCCTATAGCGGGCGCGGCATCGATTGCATGATGGTGCGCATGGTCTACTTCGTGCATGACGTGGGAGCGGGCCAGGGCGAGTTCTGCGTCGTGCCCGCTACGCACAAGAGCAATTTGGCCTCGCCTTACGAAGGCCGCGATCCCGACAAGGAGCCGGGCATGATCGGCTTGCCGGCCAAAGCCGGCGACGCCATTCTGTTCACCGAGAATCTGCGCCATGGGGGCTTGACCAACCGCTCCCGACAGACGCGCAAGACGCTGCATGTGGGTTACGGACCCTATTGGATGAAATCGCAAAATCACAGTACGATGGATGAAGAGCCCTACATTCTGCCGCGTACTTTCGCCCGCTACACCAACGAACAGCGGCTGCTGTTTCGCTCGCATCAGACGCTTCTGGCTGGCAGCGTTAACGATGATTGAAATCGAGCGGCGCGAACTCGCCGGCATCCCCTGCCTCACGCTGCGCGATACGCGCGTCGCCGAGGCGCCGGTCATCATTCATTATCATGGTTGGACCGGCAGCAAGGGCGCGGTCGAAACGCCTGATCAAAGCCAGGTTCGGCTGGCGTCAGCCGGTTTCCTGGTGGTGGCGCCGGATTGCTACGAACACGGCGAGCGCGCCACCGACGCCTGGTTCCGCGCGCAATTCAACGGCTGGGCCTTCATTTGCCAGGCGATGGACAAAACGCGCGCAGAAGCGGGCGCTCTGTACGAAGCGGTCATGGGCTTGCCCTTCAGTTCCGCTCGGAATCCACAGGTGACGGGCGCTTCGATGGGCGGCTTGATCGCGCAGATGGTCTCCGCCGAAAACAAGGATCTAGCGTCGATGGCGTCGGTGGTCGGCCGCTCGAGCTTCTACCAGGCTGACGAATGGTGCCGGGCGGCGCAGCGTGGCGCTTGGACCGACGATTGGTGCGCCGAATACGCCACGCAATCGCACCCCGAACGCTTCAGCGATCGGCCGCTGCTGTTCATTGATGGCGCGCTTGACACGGACTGCCCAGCGGAAGTAAACGCGGAGACGGTGCGCCTAATCAACGAGCGCGGCGGTCGCGCCGAGCATTTTGTCGATCCCGACTTCGGGCACGGATTCTCCCAGCCCATGCGCGACAAATTCGTCAGCTGGCTCGTCGCTCATGGTCAGCCGCCGCGCCAAGGCGCAACGCATACCGTGTAGGGGCGAGACGGTGGCTCGCCCACCAATGTACAAACTGTAGGGGCGAGACTTGTCTCGCCCGCCCAGGTAAGGACCGATGGGGAACCTCGACATGCAAAACGATGTTGACCAGATCGTCGCCGAGATGGACGAGCGCAGCTATTGCATCATCCCCGCGGTCATCTCGCCGGAGGAGGCCGATGAGGCGCGCCTCATTCTGGAAGGCTTGCTGGCGGCGGAAGCCACCGACGCCTCGCGCGCGGCCAAGACGCAGCGGGTCGGCGGAATCGCGGTCAAACATCCGATCTTCGTTGAGCTAATGGCGCATCCATTGATCGTGGCGATCTGGAAGCAGTATCTCGATGAAGATGTCATCTGCTCGACCTGGACCGCCAATACGAGCTACCCCGGCTTCGGCACGTACAAGTGGCATCCGGATTTCCCCTTCCAATGGCTGAATTACCCCTGGCCCGAGAGCCCGGTCAGCGGGCAGACGATTTGGCTGCTCGATGATTTTTCCCAGGAGAACGGCGGCACCGGCATCATGCCTTACAGCCACCGCAAGGGGCATCGCCCGCCGCCGGACATGATCGACAAATGGCATCCGGATGGTGAGATCTTGACGGGCATTCGCGGCAGCGTCATGGTTTACAACGGCGCGACCTGGCACACCGCCCGCCCCAACAGCAGTAACAAGCCTCGCAGCGCCCTGCTTGGCATGTACACGCGCCCTTGCTACATTACGCAGGAGGACATGCTGGCGCAGCTCAAATTCATCGCCAACCCGTCCGAAATCGTGCAACAGCTGCTGGGCGCCAAGCGCCGTCAGCCGGTCATCGTAGCCAATCGCTAGCTTGGCAACGGCGGCGACCGGGAACGAAGAATCGAAAATGCAGACCTAGCTGTGAGGAGGACATATCGGCAAACCGGACAATAAAAGGTTCCGACCGTTGCAAGACAAGAGTTTAAGGAGAACAAAATGTTTCATGCAAAACGCGCAATCTTGGTCTTTGTCATGTTCGTGGCGCTGCTCTCGGTTCTGAGCCCCGCCCTGGCCCAAGATGAGGAGCTGGTCTTCGGCAATCTGCCGCGCAGCGAAACCTTCATTGTCGCCTCGCAGGCGCCCCACAACGATGTCTGGGACAGCTTCAACTACTATCAAGCGCCGACCTACAACAACGCCACTGGTTTCGCCAACGTGATCCTTGAGCCGGCCTTCATCACCAGCCACGGTTTCCACGCCTGGCTGGCGCAATCCTGGGAATACAATGAAGACGGCACGGAAATGAC
>JAPOYS010000059.1 GCA_026706455.1 Chloroflexota bacterium
GTTGACGCCCATGGGCGCGCATTTGCACCTGGCGGCATCGCTGGTGGACGAGGGCTGCGGCGACGATGTCCATCAGCGGCTGGCTGATGCGATTCTGAGCGACGCGCGCGGCCCGGGACGGCTCTCGGCCGCCCACCCGGATTACGATCAAGATCTGGCTTCTTATTATCGCAAGTACTATGGCGCGAGCGAGGCTTTCCGCTTGACGCGTTATTCGATTGCCGCGCAATTGGGCCAGAGCTTCTACAAGAGCCAGGAATTCGCCAAGACCGAGGCGAGCTTGATCGACGACTGGGCGATGGCGGCCGGGCGCTTGACAAGCCCGCGCGCCATGTGGGAGGCTGAGTGGATTGAACATTGGCGCAGCATTCCGCAGATCGTCAATCGCAGCAAGCAGCGCCACTACATCAACGCCTCCGGGCATGAAGCGCTCGTCTGTTTCCATCAGCAGCTTTACAACGAGCGCAGCGCCGATGTCTATTGCTGGTCGCCCAGGCATTTGAGCACACAGCTGCTGGTCGCCATTCGCGATATGGGGCATCGCCTGGGTTATCGCACACTGACGCTGGCGCTGCCCGCTTCAGCGGCTGAGCTGCTGCCTTCAGGCGCGGCGGCCGAGCCCAATCAACAGGTCATTGCCACCGTCAGCGTGTAGGCGGTCAGCGGCTGCCGGATCTCGCGCGCGTCCTCCCGTAAGGAATCAAACTGAAGTTATCGCTTTTATGGGGCGATCATCGCTTCCTCGCTGGCAGCGCGGTATCATCCCGTCAACGGCAGCGCGCTGACAAGGAGCGGACTATGCGGAGGAAACAAGACATTGCGGATTGGCTGGATGAACATCAGCCGCGCTTCACGCGCATGTCGGACGAGATTTGGGATCACCCCGAGTTGCAGTTTCTGGAGTTCAAAGCCTCCAAGCTGCAGGCGGACTTCTTGAGGGGCGAGGGCTTCCGCATCACTTGGGATGTCGGCGGGCTCAGCACAGCCTTCGTCGCCGAATGGGGAGCGGGTAAACCGGTGATCGCCTTTGCCGGCGAATACGACGCCCTGCCCGGCTTGTCACAAAAGAATCAGAACGAGCGCGAGCCCATTAGCGACGGGGCGCCCGGGCATGGCTGCGGGCACAACCTGCTGGGCACTGGCTGCCTGGCGGCGGCTGTCGCCTTGAAGGAGTGGCTGCAGAGCGCGGGTCAAGCCGCCACGGTCCGTTACTATGGCTGCCCGGCGGAAGAGGGCGGCAGCGGCAAGGTATTCATGGGTCGCGCCGGCGCTTTCGATGATCTCGACGTCACCTTCAACTGGCATCCCTGGTACACCAACTCGGCCATGAAGGGCAGCCTGCTCAGCGTCAATCGCTATTATTTCCGCTTTCACGGCAAAACCGCTCACGCCGCCGCCGATCCGCATTCGGGGCGTTCCGCGCTGGACGCGCTGGAGCTGATGAATATCGGCGTGAATTACCTGCGCGAGCACGTGCCCGCTGATGTGCGCCTGCATTACACAATCTTGAGCGGTGGACTGGCGCCCAATGTCGTGCCGGACTTCGCCGAAAGCTACTACTACGTGCGCGCCTACGAGCCGGACACGCTGGCGGATGTCAGTCAGCGCGTCATCCGAATCGCCCAGGGCGCGGCGCTGATGACCGACACCGAAGTTGAGATTGTGTACAAATCCGGCTCGACGCGCGTCTTGTCCAACGCAGTATTGGCCGACCTGCAATACGCCGTCATGCGCGAATTGGGCGGCATCGATTTCAGCGACGAGGAGCATGTTTACGCCAAGGCGATCAATGAACGCTTCGGCGACGACAACGTCAAGACGCTAGTCAATCGCTACGGCGTCGATCAGGAGAAAGCCGAGCGCGCGCTGATCGGCGATGTGTTTCCGAGTCGAGACAAGGATCTCGTCTCGCCCGGCTCGTCGGATATGGGCGACATGAGCTGGTTCGCGCCGTGCAGCATGCTGCAGACCGCGACCTGGGCCAGCCGAGCGGCGGCGCATTCCTGGGGCGTCGTCGCCACGGGCCGGACATCCATCGGGCACAAGGGCATGATGTACGCGGCGAAAGTGATGGCGCTCGCTGCCGCCGAGTTGATCTTGTCGCCGGCGATACTGGAGAAAGCGCAGGACGAATTCCGCGCTGTCGTTGAGCGGACGCCCTACAAATGTCCGATTCCTGATGACATGCCGGCGCCGAGTCACGCGCATCCGCTGAGGTGAAGGCCTTGCCGCGATTACGCGTTCGTCGACGCGCGAGACGAGACTGTGACTCGCTGAATTTTATGACGGGAAAATATCAGCGACGCGGACTTCGAAGCCGGGCAGAATGTCGCCGCCGGTCAGGGTATCGGTTACCGTAAGCGTTGTCGCCCCGTCTACGGTATGAATTGTGACGGTACGCAAGTCGGGATAGACGATCCAGATCAATGATGTGCCTGCATTAAGCAACTGTTGGATTTTCTTTTCGATGTCGCCTGCCTTGTTGCTGGGCGAAATGATCTCGACTGCAAGGTCCGGCGCAACACGCAATGGGCTTCGCGGCAGTTTTCCTGGTAAACGATCTGCAGAAATGTATGCTATGTCCAAGCCCCGCAGCGTGTCCCTGCCTTCCGCGTTCCGCTTCAGTACAAATGGCGCGTCGCCGACTAAAACGCGTCCTGATTTACTTTCTTTTACGAAAACAATCAACTCTCCTGCCAACGAAGCGAGAACGGCCGCGTGAATCGGATTAGGAAAGGGCATGTCGACGATTTCTCCTTCGACCAGTTCGACGTTGCGGTTGTCATAATCCGGTTGCTCGACGATTTTGACGAAATCTTCGGCGCTGATGAATTGCTTTTCCAAGACCATGGCCTTCAACTGTCCACTCATTGATCTAGAGCAATCTCATTGTACCCGGCTGCGCGGGAGCGTCAAACTGCTTTAGCACCTTGAAATCCTGCTCTAATGTCGTGCGCTGGCCAGTACCGACGACGCGGTGTGGCGCCTATGACGGGAAGATATCGGCGACGCGGACTTCGAAGCCGGGCAGGATGTCGCCGCCGGTCAGGGTATCGGTTACCGTAAGCGTTGTCGCCCCGTCTTCGGTATGAATTGTGACGGTACGTAAGTCGGGATAGACGATCCAGATCAATGATGTGCCTGCACTAAGCAACTGTTGGATTTTCTTTTCGATGTCGCCTGCCTTGTTGCTGGGCGAAATGACCTCGACTGCAAGGTCCGGCGCTAATTCCAACAAGGAATCGGGAAGTTCGTCGGGTACACGCCCTTTTTTCATGAAGGCGATGTCTAGCCCACGGACAGTGTCTCGTCCAACATCGCTGCGCTCAATCACGAATCCTGTATCTCCTGATGTAGCAACCCCAAGATTGTTCGCTTCTACATAACCACCGATGCGGACGCTGAGCCTCATCGCAATCTGTCCATGCTTGCCGCCTGGCTTAGGCATCTCGACGATTTCTCCTTCCACGAGTTCGATTCTGCGATCGTCGTATATCGGTAGGTCTGCGATCTCGAAGAATGCTTCCGCATTGATGAATTGCTTTTCCAAGACCATATCGTTCTGCTATCCACTCATTGACCTAGAGCAACCTCATTGTACCCGGCTGCGCGGGAGCGTCAAACTGCTTTAGCACCTTGAAATCCTGCTCTAATGTCGTGCGCTGGCCAGTACCGACGACGCGGTGTGGCGCCTATGACGGGAAGATATCGGCGACCCGGACTTCGAAGCCGGGCAGAATGTCGCCGCCGGTCAAGACACCGTTCTCTTCAAACGTAGTGGCGCCGGCGGACGTATGCGCGTCAACAATCCGCATATCGGGATAGACGACCCAAATCAGTGGCGTCCCCGCGTTGAGCAGTTGGCGAACCTTCTTCCGTATATCTTTGGCCTCGTTACCGGGGGATACGACCTCGACCGCCAAATCAGGCACGATTGATACAAGACTTTGCGCCAGCGGCTTAGTTGCCTTTGCCTTTTGGATGAAAGCAACGTCCAAGCCTCGCACTGTATCTCGACCATCGGGATTGCGCTCAAACACGAATCCGGTGTCGGCGGCCGTCACTCGACCAAGATCATGCGCGCTCACGTAATTGAACAGCATCGCACCCACTCTCATGGCGATTTCGCCGTGCTCTCCACCAGGCTTTGGCATTTCGATAATTTCTCCATTTACGAGTTCCACGATACAGTCGTCGTATTGCGGCGCTGCAACGACCTCGAGAAACTGATCCGCCCTTATGTATTGTCTTTCAACGACCATAGCGATTCGTTACTTTCGATCTATTGCTAAAACAACCTCATTGTACCCGGCTGCGCGGGTGAATCAAACTGAGTTAAGACTTGGAAGTCCTTTTCAAGGGTCGCGCGCTGGCTGGCGTTATAGAGCGCGGCGGCCGGGTGAAAGAGCGGCACCACCGATGCCCGGCCGTAGCTCGTGCGCACCTTGATGACCGTGCCATGCAATTGGCTGATCTTCTGGCTGGCTTGGAAAGCGCCGAAGCGCCGCAGGATGAACTCCATCGAGAAGCGGCCCAGCGTGGCGATGACCTTGGGCTGGATGATTTCGAGCTGCCGCTCGAGGAAGGGCGTGTAGAGCTCGATCTCGTTCTTCAGCGGATCGCGATTGTTTGGCGGCCGATCTTTGAGGATGTTGGTCACATAGACATCTTCGCGCTTCAAATCGATGGACGCGAGCAGCTCGTCAAGCACGCGCCCGGACGCGCCACAAAAGGGCCGGCCCGTTTCCGCTTCATTCTTGCCCGGCGCCTCGCCGATGAACATGATGTCGGCATGGTGATCGCCCTGCCCGATCACCGGGAAGTAACCGTTGTTCTGGCGATATTCGTAAAGTGGAGACTCCGTCAGATTTACAATGGCGTCTCTGATGGCGCGGAGCTTTTCGCTGCGGTCGGTGGACATGGGGCAAGCGCTTTTGGCCAGATCTTTGCCTGTAGTGTAGCACACGGAGCCAGCCGAGACCCATGCGCCAATCGCGGCGCGGCGATCCCGCTCATTTCGCGCCGGCGGCATCGGCGAAGAGCAGGTTCGCTTTGCGCAGCAGACGAAGCAGCGAGGCGTCTACGGCGGCGCCCATTTCGTAAGCCTCTTCAAAGCCGAGCCAGCGAAAGCGCGTCGACTCGCCGGCCGCCGGCGCCAGCGCGTCGGGCTGGCTCGTGACCAGGATGTAGCGGAAATCAAGGTGCAGATGCCGTGGAAGTTCGCCGTATTCGGGTATGGGGTGAATGTCGTAATCGATGGGGACGATCGGGTCGCGCGCCGGGTAATGGGTGAGATCGGGCAAGCCGGTCTCCTCGCGCGCCTCGCGCAGCGCGGCTTGAGCCGGGTCCCTGTCGTAGTCGGTATGCCCGCCCACCTGCAGCCAGCGATTCAGGCGCTTGTGGAAATGCAGCAGCGTCCGCCGCGAAGCCTCGTGGACGATCAGGGCGGAAGCGGTGATATGCCCGATTTCGCAATTCATGTTGAGGATGTTGGGATGCTCGGCGATCAGCTCCTTCATTCGCTGGATGTCGCGCGCTTCTTTGTCGTCGGCCGGCTGATGCGCGTCCATGTTGGCGACGATTTGCGCCAGCGCCTCACCCAGTTGATAGCGGTACAGATCGAGGACCAGATCATGCAGGCGATCCAGCTTGGCTTCGGGCGATCGGTCCCGCCAGAGCGGCAGGCGCGCGTGGCCGGGCATCGTCATGCGCGTCCGTTGACGATGGCGACCAGAGCCGAGCCGTAGGTCGCGCGGCGCCAGGGACCCAAGCCGCGGATGTCGCCGAGCTCGTCGATGGAGGCTGGCTGGCGGCGGGCGATCTCCCAGAGCGCGCCGCGGCTGATGATGACATCGGATTCGACGCCGCGCGCCTGAGCCGTCTCTTTGCGCCAGTTGTGGAGCGCGTTGTACCGCTCGGCGATTTGCGGCGGGATTTGCTCGCGCGGGGGCCGCTTTAACTGCGCGCGGCTGGCCAGCCCGTGCTTCACCGCTTCAATGATCTCGGCGCCGCTCTGGCGGATCAGCCAGGCGGGCAGCCCGCGAATATCGTAGAGCCGCTTGGCGGAACGCGGGCGCAGTGTAACGATCTGGAGCAATGCTTTGTTGGGGATCAAGCGCGGCGGCGGATGATCGACCGCCTGCGCCAGTCCATCGCGCAGGATGTAGAGCTCGCGCAGAACGGCGATATCAGCGCTGCTCAGCGAGTTCGGGCGGAAAAGTTGCCAGAAGCCGTCGGGGTCGAAGTCTTCCGATTTGAGCTCGAAGCGGGTCACATCGGCGATGTATTCGCGCGCTTCTTCCAGACGCTCGGCCGCGCGCAATTTTTCGTACAGGACATCGCGCAATTGCAACAAGTAATGCGTGTCAATTTGAGCATAGCGCAGCGCGCTTTCGGGCAGGGGCCGCCGTGCCCAATCATCCCTTTGGCGCCGCTTACTGTGGCGCACCCCCAGCAGATCCTGCAGCATGGCGCCCAAGCCGATGCGCTGAAAACCGCAGACGCGCGCAGCCGCCATCGTGTCGAAGATGTTGCGGACATCAAAATCAAAGTCGCGCTTCAAGCAGATGAGATCGTACTCGGCGGCGTGCAAGACCTTCTCAATGGCGGGGTCGGCAAGGACGGCGCCCAGCGAACTGATATCGGCGATGGCGAGCGGATCGATGATCAGGTCTTCGTCCGGCGTCGAGATTTGAATGAGGCAGGTCTTTCCGCGGTAGGCATGCAGGCTGTTGGATTCGGTGTCGACGGCGATGCGCGGCTGCGCGCTCAGGCGCTCGACGGCGGCTTCGAGAGCGCGGCTGTCGTCGATGGTTGCGGCGGGCGCGAGCATGGGCGGGCTAGAGCCAATGGCGCCGGCGGAACCAGGCGAGCATCAGTATGACGATGGCAATCATGATGCCAGCTGTGATCATGAAGGCCTGGGGGGCATCGGCGAAGGGCAGCGCGATGTTCATGCCGTAGATGCTCGAGATGAGCGTGAGCGGCAGCATGATGACCGAGATGACCGTCAGGATGCGCATGACCTCGTTGATGCGATAGCCGGCCAGCGTGTCAGCCGTATCGGCGAAGCTGTTGATGATTTCGTAGTTCTCGTCAACGATATCGCGCAGCTTCAGCAGGTGGTCGGCGATGTCGCCGAAGTATTCCTCCATGTGCTCGAGCAGGATCGGGTGCTCGACCGCCTCCAATTGCTGGACGATCGGGATTTGCGCGCGAATGATGCGGCGCAGCGAGATGATGTCGCGGCGGACCAGCGCGATCTCCTGGATGACGCGCTTGGCGTTCGACTCGAAGAGGGCGTCTTCGATGGCGTGCACGCGGCGGTCGACGCGATTGAGGATGGGGAAGATGTAATCCACCAGGCGGTCGATGAGCGTGTAGATGCTGTGGTTGACGCCGCGCCCGAGCAGGCTCTCGCGTTCGGCTGGGTCGGCTTGGCAGCTTTCAAAGGCGGCGACCAGCGGCTTGAGCGAGCCGTTGTGCACGGTGACGATATTGCGACGGACGACGAAGAAGTTGACCTCGCTGGCGCGGGAGATCTCGGCGCGGGCGTCCCAGAGCGGGAAGTGCATGACCAGGAAGAGGTAGTCGTCGTCCTGGTCGAGCTTGGGGCGTTCGATGGGGCTGACGATGTCTTCGAGGTTGAGGGGGTGGAAGTTGGGGAAGCGCTGGCGCAGGGCGGCGACGTCGTCGGCGTTGGGGTGGACGATGTCGATCCAGGTGACGGGGTCGTGCTCGATGATGCGGGTGGTCATGGGGGTGATTTAACCACAGCGGGTGCGGATTTTCACCACCGAGTACACCGAGAGAATCGAGAGCACAGAGGATTTTTTCACCACAAAGATACGAAGGGCGCGAAGAACATGATCTGACGATGAATTGTCACTGCGGGCATCTGGCTAAAATCGTCTATTGGAAATCAAAGCCTGTGAGATACAATGCTCGCTTGATGGCCAAATCCTGGGGAGCATCCAATGGTACAGCTAGATGAATCACAACGAGCTTTCATTGAAGCGCCGGTTGATCAGAACATTAGGTTGCTGGCTCCAGCGGGGTGTGGGAAGACGCTGTGTCTGCTGTATAGGTGCAAGTTCCTGGCGGAGCAGTTCCCATCCAGAAGTCAGCGCTTTCTGATAGTGACGTTCACGCGCGCGGCGCGTGATGAATTGCGCAGTCGCCTGAACGAAGGCAGTGAATTCACTGGTATTCGTGATCAAGTCGAGATAAACACACTTAACGCATGGGGCTGGAGGCGCCTGAGGGAGCAGAAGCAGACTCATAGTGCCAAGATTTTCAAGAAGAACACTTATCGAATGAAGATGGAAAACTTGCTGCAACCGGTTTGGAAAAAACATGAGCGAGTAAGCAGTACACTTCAGTCGAAGAACCCGAAGATTAGGAATCAGTCTCCGAAAAAACTTATGGAAGTTATCGATTCCATTATGTCTCTTGGTTTCGATCACGTTCGGCACGCAGATCTTCCAAACTTTCTAAGCCACTGGGACGAGTTGACCAGTCAAGGTTTAGAGTGGAAATTGGAAGAGCAAGAAAACATATTGCTTGAGTATGGAATACTCGAGAGCAGGCTCACGAGCACCGTACAACACGCTAGACAGGAAGAGTTTTATGAAGCCTTCTATCTCTTTTGGCGTGAAGCTACCCAGCATCTATTCGAGAGTTCAATGTTCACGTATGAGTGCCAAAAGTACTTTGCCTATCAGGACGAACAAACCAAACTCGAACAAGGGCGATTGCTGTCGGGAGCAGCAAGTTACGATCACGTCTATGTCGACGAGTTTCAGGACATTAACCCGCTTGATTTGGCGTTGGTACGTGCAATTGCCAAGCGCAGCGATGCGACAGTGACAATTTCAGGTGACGACGACCAGGCGATCTATGAATGGCGCGGCGCAACGCCTGAATATATCCTGGAACCGCAAGCATATTTTGGGACTCAGTATGATACGTTTACGCTAGGAGTAAACTATCGTTCTCCGGCAAACATTGTTGAGCGATCACAGCTTTTGATCAAGCACAATGATCGACGAGTTGACAAACAGATAAGGGCCGATAATCCGGCGTTGGCAACGATTGAAGAGCAGCATGTGGAATCAATCTCCTATGCCTTGGAGTTTGTCCATAGTTTCGTAGAGTCATCTATCGCAAATGGTACAAGTTCAGAGCAAATTGCACTCATCAGTCGCAAACGGAGTCAAATTATCCCGTACCAAATTTATTTCGCCTCAGAAAAAATAGCTTTCTGCGCCGCCGAAGATCTTCAGATTTTCTTGAGTGAAACTTTCGAGCGCTTGATTGACATCATTACAATTAAGTATGAAAGCAGCAATCGTCAGCGCCTCACTAAAGTTGCTGATGGCATAATGTCGTTATGCAGATTCGTAAAGTTCTATCCTCTCAGCAAGAATGACAGATTTACATTGAGACAGCATATCGTACATTGTCATCCCAGGTCAGTATCAGATGCAATCGACTCGCTCTCTCAATATCGAGGAAGACTTAAGGGGAAAAATGAGGACGGCGAAACCAGCCGTGAGGTGGCTAACACCATCAGAAAGTTCATAGAGGCCGATTCCGTTTCAGACGCGCTGTTAGCCTTAAGTGACCACTTTCTCGGACTTCAGTATGATTTTAACAAGTCTGAAGAAGACTTATTCTTTGCAGGGCCACCATTTGAGCATTTGGCCGAATATGCTATGCGATATGGACGAGATTACGATTCATTTATCGATGATATTGAACTGGCCAAGGCGACTCTAGTAAAGACTCCTCCCGTTGAAGCTGTACAACTTATGACTGCGTTTAGGGCGAAAGGCAAGGAATTCGCGAAGGTTGTTCTGCTAGATGTTGAAGATGAAATCTGGCCATGCAAAAATGTGCAAACACCTGAACAGCTAGAGGGGGAACGGAGAGTCTTTTACGTCGCCTTCACCCGCGCTAGAGAACAGGTCACTATGCTTCTACGTAAGGGCGCTGTTCCATCGCCTTATATCCAGGAACTAGGACTACGCGTTTAGAACACAGGCGTGGCCCAATTCGGCAACACCAAATCCCAAAAACATTTGACTTGTATCTCCCGCTTCGATTGTGATATATTTAACTATCGAAATCAGCGGCGCATTTTCGCGCCTGCAAAGCAGCTCTACTCACGCGGCGGTCCTGTTGGAATGGAAGGCTTATGGCAACGGCAGAATCGACTACGACTCCAACGGCGCTGAGCGCGCCCGTCGCCAGGCGGGCGGCCGCTAGACCCAGCGTGCAGGTCGCCGCCCCCAGCCGGCGCGAGTTCCTTTATTACATCTGGGGCGCGTCGATGGCGCTGCTCTTGGGGCAGACCTCAGCCGGCTTGATCTGGTTCGCTTTCCCGCGCTTCAAGGAGGGCGAGTTCGGCGGCACCTTCGCTTTCAATCCCGAGGAGCTGCCGAGCGTGGGCGCGGCGCCGACATCAGTGCCAGCCGGGCGCTTTCATGTCACCTTAACGCCCGATGGCTTGCGCTCGCTCTATGGCGTCTGTACGCATCTGGGCTGCCTGCCGAAATGGGTGCCGACAAATAATCGCTTTGAATGCCCCTGTCATGGCTCGAAATTCCAACTGAGCGGCACCTGGATCGAGGGTCCGGCGCCGCGCCATTTGGATCGCTTCGTCACGACCGTGACTTATGCCGATGGCACGACGGCGGTGACGCCCACCGACGGCGGTCCCATCCCGCTGGATTTGACGCGCGAGATCACGAGCATTCAGATTGACACGGGCGCGCGCATCATCGGCGAGCTGCATCCCTAGCGGCGCCGGCTAACGACGAGGAGTATCCATGAGCATCCTCCCCTTCCCGTCTTTCCTCGATGACGTCAAGGCAAAAGGCTTCAAGAAAGCGGTCTTTGAAGGCATTGACGACTCGGTCGAGCGCTTGACCGCCGGCTTGAATGTGCAGGATTTGCGCGAGGCTTTCCGCGGCGAAACCGCCAGCCGCCGGCCGAATCCGCGTTTGACGCCGCACGCCGACGGCTTTTGGCTGCACATGCGCCCGTCCTATTTCAATCGCGATGTGACG
>JAPOYS010000013.1 GCA_026706455.1 Chloroflexota bacterium
TTCTACGGGCTCGACAGCGCAGCGGCCGACGACTTGCCGTTGACGCCCTTCAGCCCGAATGATCTATCGCGGCGGCAAAGGGGTCGAGGCGGCGTCTTTCTATTGCACCCTTTCGATATTGCCTTTGACAATTCTGGCGCGCCAGTGGTGACGGATTCGGCCGGAAACGGGCTGCTCGTTGAAAGCGGCGACGGCTCTATTCAATACCGCAATCGCTTCGCCGCCTTGGATAACCCTGATCACGATGGCGGACGCCTGGAAGCGCTGCCTACGGGCCTTGCACGCGCCGGCGCGTCTCACTTTGTCACTTTGTTCGGCGGCTGCCCGCACGTAGCCAATAGCGGTGAACTGGTTGAGCTTACGGAGGACGGTCGGCAGCGGACCCTGGTCGATGGTCTGAATATGCCGATTGATGTCGCGGTTGATGCGGCGGGCGATGTCTGGATCCTGGAGTTCGCGACGCTCAGGCCGCGAACGCGCTGCTTCAGCAACCTGGACGAACAGGGGGCGAGCGGGCGGCTCAGCCGGATTGATGGGCGCGGCCGCCTGGAGACAGTCCTCGATGGTTTGCATTTTCCGGCCGCGGTGCTGCCCCATCCGGATGGCGGGCTCTATATCAGCGAGACCTTCGCCGGGCGTCTGCTTCGCGTGAGCAGCGCCGCGCGCTCCGCCGCGCCTCAGCGATTCCCGCCGCGCGACAAACGCGAGGCGAGCTATGCCGAGATTCGCGATGTCGATCAGGCTTTGCGCGCTGTGATCAATGAACGCGGCTTGCAGCCCTATCCGGGGCGGGACCTCAAAGAGCCGGAAAGCGAGCTGGCGCTATTGGGGCGGGATCTGTTTTTCGATCCGATCCTATCGGGCGATCAGAATATCGCTTGCGCCACCTGTCACCATCCGGAGTTCGCGATGACGGACGGCCGCGTCCTGCCCATCGGCGCCGGCGGGCACGGGCTGGGGGAGAGCCGCTCGTTTCGCAAGCTGATTCAAGCGCATGCGGCGGGCGCTTCAATGAATGGCGAGGCGATTGCCAATCCGTTCGTCGAAGTCTTCATCCCGCGCAACAGCCCGACGATCATCAATAGCGCGCTGCTGCAAAGTCAATTCTGGGACGGGCGCGTCGAGCGCAGAGCGGAGGGCCGCCCCGTCCGCACCTTGGAAGACGCGATCAACGACCTCGACCTCGAAGATCCGCTCTTGGCGCAAGCGCTCTTTCCGATCACGTCGCAGCACGAGATGGCCGGCGTGACCTTCGGCGATTATCCGCCGATGGTCATCCGCTTGCTCTTGCTGGAACGCCTGCGCAATAACGATAACTATGCGGAGCGCTTTGCCACTATCTTCGGTACGCCAGACATTTTCCTTCGGCAGTTGGGCGAGGCGATCGCGGCTTTTGAACGGCAGCTGATTTTCACCGCCGCGCCCTGGGACGATTATATGGCCGGCGACGCCGGGGCGCTGAGCGAATCGCAGAAGCGCGGCGCCCTGCTGTTTTTTGGCGCGCTCAACCGCGAGGTCAACTGCGCGGCTTGCCATCTAGGCGACCTGTTCACCGACATGGAATTTCACAATCTGTTGGCGCCGCAATTGGGTCCGGGCAAGGACAATGGCGTTCACGGCACGGACGATTTCGGGCGCGCGAATGTGACCTTTGATTATCGGGATCAGTACCGATTCCGCACGCCGAGCCTGCGCAACGTGGAGTTGACCGCGCCTTATTTTCACAGTGGCGCCTATGCCAGCCTGGCGGATGTGATCTGGCATCACGCCGATCCCTGGCGAGCGAATATCGTCTATGACCCGGCGCGTCAGTTGCCGCCCGCGTTTCAGGATCAGGTGCTGCGGCATGATTTCGAGCGTCAGGCGCATTCAATCGCCTGGCCCATGCAAGCGGGATTGCCGCTGAGCGAGGATGATGTGGCCGACCTGGTGGAGTTTCTGCTCGCCTTGACCGACCCGGAAGCGCGCGATCTCTCCCATATCACGCCGAGCGAGGTGCCGAGCGGGCTGCCGCTTGATCCCTTGCCGCGCTAGGTCTTATGTCGCGCGAGCAATCAGGGCGACATTTGCTACACTACAGCCATTAACTCAAAACTCGAGGAGTGGATATGAGCGCATCCGCCTATGGCAGACTGCCGGTCCCCCGCCTGAAGCCCGAGCTGCTGCGCCTGGTGAAGACCGGAGAGGTATTCAGTTTGGGCATCGATTTTCAAGAGGGAATGCTGACGCCGGGCGCGGCCATGAAATCGTATTCGATTGCGCCGCATCTGCGCCACAGCGATCCGTCGGCGATCAGCCCGGGCACGGCGGCGGCCGAAACGATCCGCATGTCGATTCACGTGGGCACGCATATCGACGCGCTATGCCACATTGCGGAGAAGCAGGATGCCAGCGGCAATGCGACGGGCGCCGGCGAGCCGCGTCTGTATGCGGGCGAGGGCGCGACGGTCGCCGCCAGCGAAAGCGTGACATCGGCCGGGCAGACGCACATGAGTATCGAGAAGATGCCGCCGATCGTCATGCGCGGCGTCTTGTTGGACGTGGCCCGTTACAAAGGCGTCGAAATGCTCCCGCCCGCCTATGGCATCGGCGCCGATGACCTGCGGGGCGCGTTGGAATTGCAGGGCAGCGTCATCAGCGAGAACACGGCGGTTCTGGTGCGAACCGGGACCTATCGTCTGCTGCGCGACGGCGACCCGGTCTATCGCGATGCGCAGGCGGGCTTGAACCTGGAAGCGGCTCAGTTCCTGGTCGAGCGGGGCATGACTTTGGTGGGCGCCGACAATATGGCGGTGGAGGCGATGCCGCCGATGGATCATTCGGTGCACCGTTTCTTGCTGGTGCATAAGGGCATCACCCATGTCGAGAATCTCAATCTGGATGAATTGGCGGCCGCCCGCTGCTATGAGTTTCTGCTCATAATCGCGCCGCTGAAGCTGACTGGCGCGACCGGCTCCTGGGTCAATCCCTTGGCGATCGCGTAACTGCGACGGGATTGGAGCCGCGTGTCAGGCGCGCTCAATCCTTGAACGCGCTCTCGATCCCGCCGGCCCAACGCAAGAGAGCCTCGTCTTTGCCAAAGCGGCTCACCAGCTGCAAGCCCAGCGGGAGACCCAGCTTGCCGCGCCTGGCTGGCACGGAGACGGCCGGCAAGCCCGCGTGCGTCCAGGGCATATTCATCGCCGGGCTGCCAGTCGCGCCAAGTCCTCGCGGCGCGACATCCGGCGCTGACGGGCAGATCCACAGGTCGATCCCCTCGGCCTCCATCACCACATGGAGGCGCTCGCGCAGCTTCAACTGGTGTTCGCGCGCCGCTTTCAGACGCTGCGGCGACACCGTCTGCCCGTGTTGGATGAGGGCGGCTGTGCGCGGCCGGTAGCGCCCGCTGTATCGCGCGAACCACTCACGATGCTGCAGCGCCAGCTCGCCCGCGATCAGGTCCTGGTGGCAGGCGTCGATGGTGGCGATATTGTGAAACAGGGGGACGCGCTTAATCTCGTAGCCGGCTGCCTCAAGCGCGTCGAGCTGCGCCTCCAAGCAGTCCAGCGCGGTCGATTGTTCCAGGTAGGCGCCGACGGGCAGCGCCAGCACGGGTCGCTTTTCAGGCGCCGGGCGATTGTTCCAATTGTCGATCACGGCTGCGCAAACCACTTGCATATCGGCGATGTCGCTGGTGAAGAAGCCGACATGATCAGCCGACGGCGAGAAGAGTACTAGCCCGGCGGTATCCACCCGGCCGAAGCTGGGCTTGAAGCCGACAAGGCCGCAATAGGCGGCTGGGCGGATCACAGAGCCGACGGTTTGGGTGCCGAGCGTGATATGGGCGAGCCCGGCGGCGATGGCGGCCGCCGAACCGCTGCTGCTGCCGCCGGGACTGTGCGCGAGATTGTGCGGGTTGCGCGTCGGACCCGGCTCGAAGTAGGCGAACTCGGTGGTGACGGTTTTGCCGATGACGAGCGCGCCGGCTTTCTTCAAGCGCGTCACGACATTGGCTTCCGCCCCGGCGAAAAGCGAAGGCGGCAATCTCGACCCGGCGCGCGTGGTATAGCCGTCGACATGAAATATGTCTTTCACAGCGAGCAATGCGCCGTATAATGGCGGGCGGCTGGCGGGATCAGGATACTGCGCCGCCAGGGAATCGGCGTCGCGGCGCAAGCGGCCGAAGCGATCGGCCTCGCTCAGAAAAGCCTCGACTGTTGGTTCAACCGACTTGAAGCGAATTTCGAAGCTGTCAATCAGCTGGTCCAATGACAGCTCGCCGCGCCCGACAATGCGCATGTCGGCCGCCAGCGACGCGCGGTGAAAAATCGAGTGTGTCGTCACAATCGCCCCTTGGTCAGCGCCGCAGCAGATGCTTCTTTCTAATCATTCTACCGATGAGCCTTGGATTGGATGCGCCAAGAATGATGGAAAATAGTGATAAGATGAATGTATGCGCGCGTATCGACAGCGCGACCGCGCGGTAGCGGCTCAGCTGAGTGTACAGTCTGCGGTCTTCTGCACACAGCGGGGGCGGCGCTATAATTGCAATGTTTAGCGACGCGCTTGAAGGGCGCAAAAAGTGCTGACCTTCCTCCACATAAGCGATACTCATATCAGCGCGGATCCCGCGTTTGATCCGCCTGGAATACCGGCCTCCTTGCCGCATCCGAAAGCGGCGGCTGAGCGCCTTCTGGCTGCAATTGAAAGATTGCCCTTTGAAATTGAGTTCATTCTGCATACGGGCGATGTATGCGCCGATCCAATCGAGCAGGATTACCATTGCGCGCGCGAACTTCTGTCGCGGCTGTCGAAACCGGTGTATCTCCTGCCGGGCAACCATGACTCTGCCCAATTGATGGCGGACATCTTGCACGATGGCGAAGGATTGCAGGTTCTTGGCGACGCGCAGGTTCAACTAGGGAGCGGCCAACTCTTGACGCTGGACACCAACGGCGAGGGCGATGAGCACGCGCCAATGCTGCGCGACGAACAGATTGACTGGTTTGCGCAAAGTTTGGAATCAGATGGCGCGGGTCCCGTGATTGTAGCGGTTCATCACCCGCTGATTGAGACCGGCGTGCCTTGGATCGACCAGCAGATGAGAGTACAGAATGGCGAGCGCATCCAGCAAATCTTGCGGCGGCATCATGAGAAAGTGGCGGGCGTATTCCATGGCCATATACACCAGGCTACCGTCACCGCCAGCGAAGGGATTGTCTACATCAGTTGCCCCTCTACCTGGTCAAATCTGGCCGGTTATCCCAGCTTGAGCGAGCCGGAAGCGGACCTTCACACCGCTGCCGGATTCAATCTCGTGATGGTGCGGGAAACGCGCGCATTTGTCAGACGCTACAGCCTGCCGCTGGTCGCGCCCTAGCGCGCGAACGGGATGTCGATGAAGGCGCGGGCTGGCGACTTTGTTCTCACTGACTTCGCTTTCGATTCCGGCGATGTTCTCCCCGAGCTCCGTTTGCATTATCGCACCTTGGGCGAGTTGCGCCGCGACGAAGCAGGGCGAGCGAGCAACGCCGTCCTAATCCTGCATGGCACGACCGGCAACGGCGCCCAGTTCTTGCGCGAGAGTTTCGCTGATGAGTTGTTTCAGCCCGGTCAACTCCTCGACGCTGCGAAGCGCTTCATCATCCTGCCGGATGGGATCGGTCACGGCTTGTCGAGCAAACCAAGCGACGGGCTGCGGATGCGCTTCCCGCGATATGGCTACCTGGATATGATCCGCGCGCAATACCGTCTGCTCACCGAGGGCTTGGGCGTCGACCACGTGACCCTGGTGATGGGCACATCGATGGGCGGCATGCAGACCTGGCTCTGGGGCATCCACTATCCCGACTTCATGGATTGTCTGGTTCCGCTCGCCGCCTTGCCAGCCGAGATTGCCGGGCGCAATCGCATGACGCGGGTGATGATTATGACTTCGATACGGTCGGATCCCGCCTGGAAAGGAGGCAACTATAAGGAGCAGCCGCCCGGCTTGCGCAACGCGATACACCTGCTCATCATGATGACGAGCTGTCCGCGGCAGTGGCAGCGGGAAGCGCCGACTCGCGAAGCTGCTGACGCCTATCTTGACGAGCTCATCGATACCTACGCATCCGCGCTGGACGCCAACGATATGCTATACGCCTTCACCGCGTCGGAAGATTACAACCCGGCGCCGCATCTTTCGCGCATCAAGGCGCCGCTGCTGGCGATCAATTCCGCGGATGATCAGGTCAATCCGCCCGAGCTGGGCATCATGGAAGCGACTATGCGGAAGACGCCACACGGACGCTACGCGCTGCTGCCCATTGACGAGCGCACGCGCGGTCATGGGACGCACACGCTGGCGAGCCTGTGGAAACATCACCTGGCGGCTTTTCTTGGGCGCCTCGCCGGGGCCTGAGCGAAAGCGGCGGGCCGCCTGAACTGGTAATTTGTAGCGAAGTCGACGAAAGCAAGTTACAATTTTGCCGAGTGAGCGATTCAACATTGCCCGGGGTAAATCTGCGCATCGCCTTGGGCAAGTTACAAATTCGCGTCAGGCAAGTTATAATGACGCGAAGCGTACTGAAGTGGTGAAACTATTGGTGACGAACTGGAGGGACTTATGCAAGTTGCAATCACTGTCAACGGGGTCCTGCATGAACGCGATGTCGACCCCCGCACGCTCTTGGTTCATTTTCTGCGAGAAGAGTTGGATCTGACGGGCACCAAGATCGGCTGCGACACGAGCCAATGCGGCGCCTGCACGGTCCACCTCGACGGCAAGGTGCTGAAGTCTTGCACCTTGCTGGCTGTGCAAGCTGATGGCGCCGAGATCACCACCATTGAGGGCTTGGCGGAAAACGGCCAGCATCACCCGATGCAGACCGCCTTCTGGGAGAATCACGGCTTGCAATGCGGTTACTGCACGCCGGGCATGATCATGGCGAGCGCGGCCTTCGTGCGCGACAACCCGGGCGCCTCCGAAGGGGAGATCCGCCATTACCTCGAAGGAAACATCTGCCGCTGCACCGGATATCACAACATCGTCAAGGCGGTCAAACAGGTGGCGGACGCCGCCGCCGGAAGCTAGGAGGCGTACAATGAGCACTCGCATCTTTGGGAGTGGCATAAAACGCCGGGAAGACCCGCGCTTGATCACCGGTGAAGCGCGCTATACGGACGACATCAAGCTGCCCGGCGTCTTGCACATGGCGGTGGTCCGCAGCCCCTACGCGCACGCCAATATCGTCAGCATCGATAGCTCGGCGGCACAGGCGATGGAAGGCGTGGTCGCGGTATATACCAGCGAGGATATTGGCGACGGATTGGCGGGTTTGCCGACCGCCTGGCTCATCCCCGATAGCGACTTGAAAACACCGGAGCATCCGGCATTGGCCAAGGGCAAAGTTCGTTATGTTGGCGATGGCGTCGCCATTGTGCTGGCCGATGATCGGTATCGGGCGCAAGACGCGGCCGACGCCGTTGTCGTGGAGTACGAAGAACTGCCCGCCGTCATCGATCCGGAAGAAGCGGCGGGTGAGGGCGCGCCGCTGATCCATGATGATGTCGAAGGCAATATCGCCTTCCGCTGGGTGATGGGCGACCGCGAAGCCAGCGACGCCGTCTTTGACGCTGCCGATGTGGTGGTCTCGGAGCGCATCTTGCAGCAGCGCTTGCTGCCAACGGCGATGGAGCCGCGCTCCGCCATGGCCCAATACAACGCAGCCACCGAAGAGTTGACGCTTTGGTGCACCTCGCAGAACCCGCATATCCACCGCTTCATCATCAGCGCGGTGACGGGCTTGAACGAGAACAAGGTGCGGGTGATCGCGCCGGAAGTCGGCGGCGGCTTCGGCAGCAAGATCCCCTGCTACCCGGATGAGGCGCTGGTCAGCTGGGCGGCGATCAAGCTGGGCCTGCCGGTCAAATGGACCGAGACCCGCAGCGAGAATTATCTGATCACGATTCACGGGCGCGACCATGTGCAGCACGTGGAAATGGCGGCGGGGAACGATGGCGCGCTGCTGGGCGTGCGCGCGACCGTGTACGCCGGCATGGGCGGTTATCTCTCGACGGCGGCGCCGGGCATTCCCACGATTCTGCACGGTCTGCTTTACGTCGGTCCCTATACGATGGGCAGCGTATTCTGCGAATCCATCGGCGTGATGACCAATGGCACGCCGACGGATGCCTATCGCGGCGCGGGCCGGCCCGAAGCGACCTTCCTGCTTGAGCGCATGGTGGACAATGTGGCGCGCGCCATCGACATGGACCCGGCTGAGCTGCGGCGCAAGAATCTGATCCCGGCTTTTGAAGACGGCCACGAAGTCGCGACTACTCTTGTTTATGACAGCGGCGATTATCCGGTCGCTTTCGAGAAGGCGCTGGATATGGCTGGCTACGGCGACTTCCGCGAGCAGCAGGCCGCTGCGCGCGCGGAGAGCCGTTACCTCGGCATCGGCGTGACCGCCTACACCGAAATGTGTGGCTTGGGTCCGAGCCAGGTCGCCGGCGCCGTCGGCTTCCAAGGCGGCTTGTGGGAGAGCGCCACCGTGCGCGTCACGCCCACAGGCAAGGTGCAGGCGCTGATCGGCGCCTCGCCGCACGGACAAGGTTCGGAGACGACGCTGGCGCAGATCATCGCCGACGAGCTCGGCTTCCCGGTCGATGACATTGAAGTCATCCACGGCGACACGACCGAGACGCCCATGGGCTGGGGCACCTATGGCAGCCGCACCACGCCCGTGACCGGCGCCGCCCTGGCGCAAGCCTCGCGGAAGCTGAAGGATAAGGCGCGCGTGCTGGCGGCGCATCTGATGGAAGCGAATGTCGATGATATCGAATACGCCGATGGCAGCTTCTCGGTCAAAGGCTCGCCTGATCAGGCGCAGAGCATTCAGGATGTGGCGCTGATGGCGCACTTAGCCTGGAATATGCCCGAGGGCATGGATCCCGGCTTCGAGGAATCGCAATTCTATGACCCGCCGAATTTCGTCTATCCCTTCGGCACGCATATCGCTATCGTCGAAGTTGACGCCGAGACCGGCGTCATCGACTTGCAGCGTTATATCGCCGTTGACGATTGCGGGCCGCAGATCAACCCGGAGATTGTGGCGGGCCAGATCCATGGCGGCGTCGTGCAGGGCATCGCGCAGGCGCTTTGCGAAGGTGTGATCTACGATGAAAACGGCCAGCTGCTGACGGGCACGATGCAGGATTACTGCATGCCGAAAGCGGATATGTTCCCGAATTTCGAGCTGGGCGAGACGGTGACGCCGTCGCCGCATCATCCGGTCGGCGTCAAGGGCGTCGGCGAGACTGGCACGATCGCTAGCACGCCCACGGTCTACAACGCCGTGCTGGACGCGCTGGCGCCGCTCGGCGTGCAGCAGATTGACATGCCGCTGACATCAGCCAAAGTGTGGAGCGCGATACAGGACGCCCGCTCTTAATCGAATTTCCTAGGGGCGACTCTGTGAGTCGCCCGCCTCGACGGAAGAAAACAGGAGGAGACAATAAATGTGGCCCAACAAATTTGATTACGCGCGGGCGGGTTCAGTTGACGAAGCGCTGTCGTTGATTAGCGAGGACGGCAAATACCTGGCTGGCGGGCATAGCCTGCTGCCGGTGATGAAACTGCGCCTGGACGCGCCCGGGCAATTGGTCGATATTGGACGGATCCCGGAATTGCAGGGCATTTCCGCGAACGGCGGCTTGACGATAGGCGCCGGGACGACGCACGACGCCATCGCGACATCAGCCGATGTGCAAGCCATGTGCGCCGCGCTGGCCAGCGCATGCGGCCAAGTCGGTGATCAAGGCGTGCGCAACTTCGGCACGCTCGGCGGCAACATCGCCCATGCCGACCCGGCCTCGGATCCGCCGACGGTGCTGGTGGCTTGCGGCGCCACGGTCAATATTCGGGGCGCCGATGGCTCCCGAAGCGTCGCCGCTCAAGACTTCTTCGTCGACCTCTTCGAAACTGCCTTGGAAGATGGTGAACTCATCACCAGCGTCAGCCTGCCCAACTGCAGCGACTGCCAATGCGCCTATGTAAAGTTCCCGCATCCCGCTTCGCGCTATGCCATCGTGGGAGTCGCCGTCTGCCTGAAGATGGATGGCGGCACTTGCGCGCAGGCGGATGTCGCGGTCGGAGGAGCGACGGTCAAGGCAGTCAAGTGCGCCGGCGCGGAAGCGGCGCTGGCCGGCACGACTGTCGATGAGGCGGCGGTGAATGCGGCGGCTGAAGCGGTCAAAGCCGATATCGCCGACTGGCTGGCGGGTGATATCGCCTATCCCGAGAGCTACCGTCAGCAGATGGCGGGCGTTTACCTCAAGCGGGCGATTGCCGCCGCGCAGGGCTAAATGTGTCAAGTTGCAGGGGCGACTCGCCGGGTCGCCCGTACTACAATCAGTATCAGGAGGCGGTCCGTTTGGTCGCCTCTTTTCGTTTGCACAGTTTCTCACCTATACTTCTTGGGCAAATGAAACGGACACTGGGGGAACTATGAACGCGGATATCAAACAGTTTTGGGACCTGAACCGCATGTATGCGCCGCTGCGCGACGAGCTGATGGCGAGCTTGAGCGATGCGGATCTAGCGTTCACGCCCGGCGGCGACAATCCCACCCTGGGCGAACTCTGCCGGGAACTGGGCGAAACGCTATACGCCTACGCGCAATCCTTCAAGACCTTCAAGATCGACTTCAGTTACCGGACGAATGACGATTCGTATTTGCAGAGCGTCGCCAAGCTCCAAGCCTGGTACGCCGATCTTGACGGGCAGCTCGAAGCGGCGCTGGAGGCGGTGACTGACGACGATGTCGCGCACAAACACATGGACCGCGGCGGCTACCACGTGCCGCTGCACATCAGCCTCGATATATTTCGCGAGGCGCTGCTGATCTTTTGCGGGAAAGCCAGCGTGTACCTCAAGGCGATGGGGGTAGAGCGGACGCAAATGTGGAAAGACTGGATTGCCTAAGACGCGACGCAAATCACGGAGTTCTAAGCTGAGTCCTCTGTGTTCTCGGTAATTCCAATTAAGTAATGCAAATTTCACTAAAGCAACGATTTGTAGGGGCGACAGGCGGGCTGTG
>JAPOYS010000011.1 GCA_026706455.1 Chloroflexota bacterium
GCCCCGGACCGATGTTCGCTATTTTGACCCTGATCACGCTGCCGGTGATCGTGGTCTATTATATGATGCAGCGCTTCATGGTCAGCGGCTTGACGGCTGGCGCCGTGCGGGGGTAGGGCGACCCCCACCCCAAACCCCTCCCCGGCGGGTCAGTGTCGGCGGGTCAGTGTCTACGCGACCCCATGAAGAGGGAGGCGCTTTGTTCGTCAATCTCGAAGCTCTAAGCTCCCCTTCCCTCCTTGTGGGGAAGGGGCTGGGAGATGGGGAAACGATGTCCTTGATGGGAATTGATGTCGGCACGACCGGCTGCAAGGTGGTCGCTTTTGACGAGTCGGGCGCTGTGCTGGCGCAGGCGGGCCGCGAATATCCGCTGCTAAGCCCCAATCCTGGCTGGTACGAGCTCGATCCAAATCAAGTTTGGTCCTTCGTCTGCGAATGCCTGCGAGAGGTCAACGCGCGAATCCGGCGCGATCCGGCCACGGCGCTGGCGATCTCGTCGCAAGGCGAGGCGATGACGCCGCTGACGCGGGACGGGCAGGTCCTGGCGAATAGCCCGGTCAGCTCCGACCGGCGCAATGCGAAGCAGACGGCCGAGATGGAAGCAGCCTTAGGCGCCGAGCGCATCTTCGCTTTGACGGGCCAGCCGATGAGCACGATTTATACGCTGCCCAAAGTGCTGTGGTGGCGGGATCATGCGCCCGAAATCATCGAGCGAGCCTGGAAGTTTCTCTGCTACGTCGACTTCGTGGCTTTCAAGCTCGGCGTCGAGCCAGTCATCGATTACAGCATGGCGGCGCGCACGCTGGCTTTCGATGTCAACACGCTGGACTGGTCGGACGAGCTGCTGGCGGCGGCCGGCTTACGGCGCGATCAGATGGCGAAGGCACGGCCGAGCGGCGAAATCATCGGCGAGATCCCGCCCAAGCTCGCGCGTGAATTGGGTTTCAGCGGCAGCGTCAAGGTCGTCACCGGCGGGCACGATCAGCCGGCTGGCGCGCTGGGGGCGGGGGTGTTGACTCCGGGCACGGCCATGTACGCCATCGGCACAACCGAGGCGCTGGTGGCCGTCACCGAAAGGCCCCGGCCCGAGATGCTGGCTTACAACGTCTCCTGCTATCCGCACGCGGCGCCCGGACAATTTATCGCTCTCAGCGGCAACCAGACCGGCGGCCGACTGCTGCGCTGGTATCGCGACGAGCTGGCGGCGGCTGAGCGCGCCATCGCCGAAGAGAGGGACCGCGATGTCTACGATGTCATCGTCGAGCAGATTGATGACGCGCCGGGCGATCTGATCCTTTTGCCCTATTTCGTCGGCAGCGGCGCGCTGCACAACGATCCGCGGGCGACGGGCTTGATCATCGGCTTGAGCTTCGACAGCAAACGAGCCGACATCGTCCGCGCCATCCTCGAAGGCTTGACCTATGAGCAGGCGCTTTGCATCCGCGTTCTGAACGACATCGGCGTCGAGATCAATCAGATAACCGCAATTGGCGGCGGCTCGCGTTCCGAACGCTGGATGCAGATGAAAGCCGATATCACGAATTTGCCCATCTCAATCATCCATACATCGGAAGCGGCCAGCCTGGGCGCGGCCATGCTGGCTGGCTGCGCGACGGGCGCATACGGTGGAATTGCGGAAGCGGCTGAGCAGCTGATTAAGCTGCGGAAGACCTTTTACCCGCGCGCCGATCGCGTCGTCCATTATCAGCGCCAATTGACGATATTCGCCGATTTGTATGCGGCGCTGCGCCCGATATACGCGGCGATGTCCGCGGACGCTTGATTCTCCTAATGCCTAGTCGCCTTGGAGCCGGCGGCGGCGCTCTTCAATCTGCGCCAGCACATTCTTGGTGACTTCCGGCTCTTCTTTTTCTTTCTCTTCCAGGCGCGAAATATCCGGCTGCTTGATGTCTTTGGCGTTGATGACGACATCGCTATCTTTGAATTCGATCTTGCCGCCTTGACTGTCGCCGAGCGCCTGCTTCATCTGGCTGGCCTGTTGTTCCTTGATCGCTTCCACCTCATCGTCGCTCAGTTCTACTGTTTCGTCCGCGGCTTCGGCGGTTTCGGCTTGCGCTGATTCGTCTTTCGGGACGGTGCCCAAGGGTCGCCGCCGTCTATGTTTCCGTTCGTTCTTTTTCTCAATTGGACGTTCTGATTGGGCGCCAAAATCTGCCAGCGCTTCGCCGACTTTGGCTGTCGTCTCGATGGCTTTCTTTGTGCGTCGGAAGCGGCTGAAGATGCCGCGCGCTTGCTCCTCGACTTCGTCGGCGGTTGGCGCCGGCGCCTCGCTAAGCGCCCAGCGGTATCCGGCGTAAATGCCCGCGCCAACAATCAGGAAGGGCAGAATCGTCTGGATGACTTGCACCATGATGCTCATCACCGCCAGCGCCGCTATGGTGACCAAAAGGACGATGACGAGCTTTACAACTTTCTCTTTGTCGAGATCCACGACTGGCGCTCCCGCCTCGGGCTGAATGCCGCCGGCGCCCCACATGCGCCCGGCGCAAGCGACATATAATGTATTATACGCGATTTGACGCCGCTTGAATGCGGTCTGTATCGACAAGCGCGCGAGCATTTGCTTCCCAGCGTCCGCCCAGATTTTGGTTTAACGGGCGCATTTGAGTAAGCGCAAGCAAGTCATGCAAAAAAGCGAGCCTTGTAGGGGCGATTCTGTGAATCGCCCGCCGAAACAATCGTCAGTGTTCGGGCGACACACAGTGTTGCCCCTACAGGTCGTTTCTTTTGCGAAATTTGCATTGCTTTATTGATTCTACTTAGCTAGATGCTCTGACAAGCGATAGTAATATACAGAGCGCTTATGCCCGCGACGACTGTCATATCGCACGCCTTTGTATTGCCGGACCGCTACTTTCACGAGTGGTACGCTGTCCTGCGCCCCTATCTCGCCAAGTTCGAACGCGTGGCGGTCGTACGCTCGCCGGCCGGCAACAATCTAAATCGCTTCCGCAATGTCACGGCGGTGGAAGCGCCCCTCACCTGGTGGAAAGACTCGGCTCTGACGCATATCCGCCGCGTTTATCCCTCGGTCGTGATGGTTGACGTAATCGACGTCGATACGCCGGAAGCGCTCGCGCCCATCCTGCGACGCCGCGTCGAGCGGGACGATCGCTATGGCGAGCGGGACAGCGAGCCCAAGCACATCTATCATCGCTTTGTGCTTGAGTGGCCCACAAGCGCACGACCCATCGCCGTGCTCGCCCGCTTCAATAGCGATGAGGAGAAAGGCGATTTGCGCCGCAGCCTCGACATTTTGGCGCATGAGGACGCTGACATTCTCTGCGCGGCGCCGGGCACAGTGACTGCTGTCGGCGGCAGCATCAAGGTGGAATCGATCGTGGAGGAAGAGCGTTGGATCACGACCTATGAGGGCGTCAAGAATCGGCATGTCGCGCTTGGCGACGCGGTCTCTCTCGGGCAGGTGATGGCGAAGGCGGCTGGCGAGCGGTTGAGCATCATCGTGCAGCAACCGCCTACTGGCGGCATCAGCCTCCTCGGGCTGGACAACGTGATGAACCCGCGCGATTACATCTACATCCCCCAATTCCGCGCGCGTCCCCTGGTCGACAATTTGCGCGTGAGACGGCTGCCCAGCGCCTACGCCAGCATCATCGGCAATGTCTTCAGTTGGCATCTGCTGGAGCCGCTTGAGCATCATGGCCGCGCAATTGAGAAGATCGGCCACCAGGGCAGTTGGTTGAAAGCGCGCGCCATCACTGGCGTCGAGGGCTATACGGCCGCCTGGTTTCTGAAGGCGACCACGCTGACCGAGGGCCAGGAGGCGATTCCCGGCGTCAATCCGGTCGGCGTCAATCTTGATGCTTTTCACCCGCTGGGGACGCCGGCCGCCGCGCGCCTCGGGGAACTGGGCTGGGTGCGCTTCGGTTACAATGTCTCGCAATGGCGTGGCTCGGAGGATATTCAAGACGCCTTCCAGCGTTACCTGCCGCATGTCGAAGCCTATCGCGAGGCCGGCTACCGAGTCGTCTTCACCACCAGCCACCAGACCTATGGCGAAGGCCAGAGCGCGTTCTGGCCCTGGTCGCAGATGACCGACGCCAAGTGGCGGCTGTTGAGCGCGCGCTTCGCCGACATGATGGAGCGGATCGCCGCGCAATGGGCGGAGCGCGACCTCGTCTCCGTCTGGCAGATTTGGAATGAGCCGGATTCCTTGACCGGGGTGGCCTCCGTGCCCTTGTCAGCCAGGAATTACGGCCACATGTTCGACCGCGTGTATCGGGCGATCAAAAGCGCGGACAGCAGCGTGCGCGTCGTCACGGCCGGCTTCAACAGCGGTCCGCAACGCGGCAGCGCCTACGCGCGCGCTATGCTGGCGACGCTGCCGGAAGATGTGAAGCCGGACGGCTTGGCTTTTCATCCCTACGGGCGCGGCGTCAGCGGTCATCCCCATTATTCCATGTTCGGGCATATTGATGAATCGGTCTGGGCCTATAGCTCAGTCTTGCCCGATCGGCCGCTCTGGATCACCGAGTGGGGCGTGCTCGATCGCCCGCAAGATGATCCCCGACATATCGCCCGTTACGCCGACGACATGATCCGCTATTTGAAGCGGCAGTATCCGGGCCGCATCGCCAGCTTGATTTGGTACGCTTGGGCGCAGGGCATGCACAACGGCTACGGCTTGGTGGATGGCGCTGGCAACCCGCGCCCGCCGCTGACGAAACGCTTTCTGTCCCCGTGAGGCGTCGCTTCGCATCCGCCGGGAGTGGCTAATTCGGTGGACATGAGCTATTCGAGAGCAACAACAATGTAGGGGCGACATATCATGCCGCCCGCGTTGCACAAAGAGATTCGGGCGACCTAATAGGCGCCCCTACACCAGCTTCTAAGTGTATAGCCACGATTTTCGCCACTTCGCATCCGCCCAAAAGTTGCGGCGCGCCCCCATAACGAAGTACCATAGCATTACGATTGCCTGGCGAAAGAAGAACTATCATGTTGAAGCGATTTATGTTTCTAGCCATTGCTTTCCCGCTCGCCGTTTACGCCGCGCCCCTCGCGCTGGCGCAGGCGGATTGCGACTTCAGCTTCTCCAATTACGCCCGCGCTGTGCAGCTCCACGATATGGGCGATTATGAGCGCGCGCTGGCGCATTACCGCTGCGCTCAATTGGAAGACCCGGACGACGCCATCCTCCCGATTCTGATTGAGAACGTGTACGAAGACATTGCGGACGCTTCATCGGCTTGGTCGCGCGCCGCGACGCCGGCGAAGGCAGTCGTCTGCGATCCAGCGCTGGATCACGCGCTGCTGGGGCGCCAGGCGCATGAGGCCGGCGACGATGTTCGGGCGCAGATCCTCCTCGAATGCGCGCTGATGGCCGATCCGCAGAATAATGACGCGCTCTATCGGATGGGGCACATTTATCTAAGCCAGGCGGATACCCATGCAGCCGTCAATTATTTCAATCGTATTCAACACGGCAAGGAAGCGAAGTCGGCGGACGAAGACCTGCTGATAGCGCTGCTGGGCGAAGACGCGCGCCAAATTTTGGACGAGGACGCCGCGCGCCGCTTGACGCTGACATCGCCCGATCCGGCCGAAACGGGCGAGTATCTGCCGCCGGGATCTGACGATTTGCGGACTGTATTGGTCGTAATTTGGACGAATCGTCGCGCTCTCAAAGTTGATTGGCGGGAGGCAGCCAGAAGTTCCCCAATCGAGAAGTTGCAAGCGGCGCTTGAGCGGGAGCCGACGCGGGTTGATCTGCGCTGCCAATTAGCGCGAATGCATTACGATCGCGGTGACTATGCCGCCGCCTACTACCACTATTCGTATCTGATCCGCGAGACGCTTGGCGATCATTGCTAGGGCGCGGACCAGCAAGCGACGCGGCCCTCGACGAAGGAGACCGTTCTCGTTATATTGCCGCAAGGAATGTGTAACATCGCCTTTACGTTTGCGCCCTACGCTGGAAACGAAAGGAAATCTGAGAGAGCATAGGCAGTATGCTCTCTTTGTTTAGCTGAGGGAGGGCAGAAATGTTAAAGAAACTGTCGCTGCTGTTGGCGCTGTCGCTGCTCGCGCTGGGTGGCTTGGCGCAGGCGCAGCGGACGCCAAAAGAATTGTTTGAGGGCGAAGTGCTGGCCCCCGAGTTCCCGGCTGATCTGGACTGGATCAATGTGGACAACCCGCTGACGATGAGCGGTCTGGTCGGCAAGATTGTCATCTTCGACTTTTGGACCTACGGCTGCATCAACTGCTTGCACGTTATCCCGGTCTTGGAACAGGTGGAGCAGAAGTTCGCTGATGAAGTGGTTGTCATTGGCGTGCACTCAGCCAAGTTCGAAAATGAAGGTCAGACAGAAAACCTGCTTCAAATCGTGCAGCGCTACGGCATCCGCCATCCGGTGATCAACGATAACGAATTTGAGGTCTGGGGGCGTTATGGCGCGCGCGCCTGGCCCACGATCGCCATCGTTGATCCGCGCGGCTACTGGGTCATCCGGCAATCGGGCGAGCTCCCCTTCGAGGTATTCGACAACTATCTTTCGGGCATGATCGCCTATTACGATGAAATCGACGCCGGCATCATCGACCGGAGGCCCGTCGAGTTGGCGCTGGAGGGCGCTGGCGATCCAGGCACGCTGCTGCTCTATCCTGGAAAAGTGCTCGCGGACGCCGCCGGCGACCGCCTCTTCATCGCCGATAGCAGCCACAACCGCATCGTCATCGCCGACCTGACGACGCGCGAAGTGCTGGATATCATCGGTTCTTCGGCGCGCGGCAAAGACGATGGCGTCTTCGAGAACGCCAGTTTCGACAAGCCGCAAGGCCTGGCGCTGGCGGGCGACCTGCTCTACATCGCCGATGTCAACAGCCACGCCATACGCGTCGCTGACCTGGCTGAGCGCACGGTGACGACCGTGGCTGGAACCGGCGAAATGGGCCGCAGCCGTCACGAATTTGGCGCGCCCATAACCGACCCACTTAGCGCCAGGCTGCGCAGCCCTTGGGATCTAGAGTTTGACGACTTAGGCCGCCTGCATATCGCCATGGCTGGCACGCATCAACTCTACGTTTACGAGCCGGAGACCGGCGTGCTTTACCCCTCGGTCGGCAACGGGCGGGAAGCCAATCTGAATGACGTCCGCTTGGCGGATAGCGAATTGGCGCAGCCGAGCGGGCTCTACTACGCTGGCGAGGGCAAACTCTATTTCGCCGATAGCGAATCAAGCACCATTCGCTTGGCCGACTTCGAGAATGATCTGGTGACCGTCGTCTCGGGGACGACGAACAACCATCTCTTCCAATTCGGCGACATCGACGGCGAGTTGGGCCTGAATCGCTTGCAGCACGCCTTGGGCATTGAGGGCGGACCGAACGGCGAACTCTTCATCGCCGACACCTACAACAGCCGCATCAAGCGGATCGCGGCCGGCGAGACGGCTACCCATACGATCTTCGGCTTGGGCGGTCTGGGCGGCTACGTTGACGGCGAGGCCGCGGTCGCCGAGTTCGACGAGCCGGGCGGCATCAGTTACGCCGATGGCATCCTCTACGTCGCCGATACCAACAATCATGTCATTCGCGCGATTGGTCTGGCAGTGGGCATCGTTGACACCTTTGCCTTCAGCAATCCGGAAGCGCTGGTGATTGAGCGCGCGGCTTTGACGATCCTGGGCGGCAACCAAGCCGATGACGCGGTCATCGAGCTGGAGCGCCAGCAGGTGGCGCCCGGCGCTGGCGCCATTACCTTGCTTCTGAATTTCCCGGACCAATACAAGATCAATCCGTTGATCGACAGCCTGCTGGCGGTTCGTTCTGAGGATAGTCAGCTGTCGGAGGCCGTCGTCGGCGAGCGCGAGATTCGGCTGGCGATGGATTGGGCGGAGGGCGAGGGTCGCTACACAGCCGACCTGACGCTCTTCTACTGCCGCGAAGGGGAAGAAGCGCTTTGCTTTATCGAAGAAGTGAACTGGATCATCCCCTACGAAGGGGTCGGGGACAGCGACCAGTCCGAGGTGGGTTTGTATCGGGAAATCGTCGCGCCCGCGCTGTGACGAGTTTGCGCGAATCCGATTGACGTGGGCGACTCACAGAGTCGCCCCTACATGTCTAACCCTACATTCCTAGCCGGAGGAAGCCCCCTACCGCTCGCCGATGACGACGCTGCCCGCTTGAATCGCGCCGCCGCGCGCGAATTGCAGGTCTGCTTCGCTCCCCACTGCCAGGCGGGCAAGCGCGATCTGCAGTTCGTCGACATGCTCCATGGCGTCGCCGCCCAGCGCGGTCAAGATATCGCCAACCAGCAAGCCCGCCTTCGCCGCCGGGCTGTCCGCCTCAATCGACACGATCAGCAGACCCGCGTCCTGCTCGAGTGAAGCGGCGACGCCATCGGGCAACTGCGCTGTCTGGACGCCGATACCGAGGTAACCAGTCTGGATTTTGCCTTTTTCCAGCAGGGTGGCGACCGACTCCCTTATCGACGCGAGCGGTATGGCAGTGCTAACACCGCCGCGGAAGCCGGATGTATTCATGCCGTAGACCATGCCATCGACGCCGAGCAAGGGTCCGCCGGAAAAACCGGGGTACATGGCGACGTCGGTGTGGATGGCGCCGCCGGCAAGAGCCAGGCTCCAGGCGCCGCCGTCCCAAGCCCGCCGCCTGCGCCATGCGCGTCTTCGCCAACCCTGCTTGTCTCCTTTCATTCTGCCTCTGAGTTGGGCTTTCATCCGTTTGAATTGCCGCTTTCCTTCGGGCGAGCGGGCGCTGCCTGTCACCACGCCCAGCGAGGCGCGGATATGCTGCCGAGGACGTCCAAGCGCGAGCGCCAGCTGACCCACGCGCAAGTCCTCGCCCGCCGACCATTGCGCTGGCTTCAGGTTTGCATCGATTCGCAGAAGCGCCAGGTCGATGCGCGGGTCGCGGCCGATCAGCGCTGCGCCGACTTGGCTGCCGTCAGCCAAGCCAACGCTGATACCGTCTTCGGATTCGACGACGTGATGCGCGGTCAGGATCAAGTTGTCCGACCAGACGATGCCGGTCGCTGGCAGGCGGCGGCGCGCGTCGACCCGCAGGACGCTCTCGGCGGCGCCTTCGACCAAGTCGGCCATTTCCTTCGAGAGTTGTTCCAACAGTCTTGCCACAGTTTACTCCTTCTTTCTGTTTGCCTTGCTGATATTCTGCCATTTTCCACTCGTGACAGTCATCGCGCTTTTGGGCGGGATGCGCCTAGCCAATTGGGCAGGTCGGCGCAAGAAACGGAGATACGCGTCATTGGCATTGTGCTAGAATGGCGGCGCTCTTCGGCACAAGGAGACAATCGGTGTCGCTCAAGCAGTTGACTGCCCTCGTCGCCCTCGGCGCGATCTGGGGCGCGTCTTATATCTTCATTCGCGTGGCGGTGGAGCCAATCGGACCGGTGATGCTGATGTTTGTACGCGTGGCTTTCAGCGCCGCGCTTCTGCTGGGTTACGCGCGTTTGCGCGGCCTGCAGCTGAATATCGGCGAGCGTTGGCGCCAGTTTCTGGTGCTGGGTTTCTTGGGATCGGCTCTGCCATTCACCTTGATCGCTTGGGCTGAACTGACCGTCACCGGCTCGATGGCGGCCATCCTGATGTCGACCACGCCGCTCTTCACGACCTTTGTGGCGGCGGTCGGCTTGGGCGAGCCACTGACGCCTTACAAGCTGATCGGCGCGGCGCTCGGGATCCTGGGCGTCTCCATCACTGTCGGCGGCAGCCCGCTGGCGCTCGACGCGGACGTGATCGCCGCGACCGTCGCCTTGTTGGCCGCGACCTTGAGCTACGCCCTGGGCGGCGTTTACGCCAAGCGCAGTTTTGCCGGCTTGAACAATCTTTCGCTTTCGAGCGGGCAATTGCTCAGCGCGGCGATCATCCTGGCGCCGGTCTCGGCAGTTGATCTTCCGCTGCACGATGTATCGACAACAGCGATTTTGGCGACGCTGGCGCTGGTCGTCTTGTGCACGGCTGTCGCCTATCAGCTTTACTACTATCTGATCATCAGCGCCGGACCGATTCAAGCGCTGACGGTGACGCTGCTGGTGCCTGTGTTCGGCGTCGTCTGGGGCGCGCTGCTGCTGGGGGAAAGCATCAGCGCCGGCATGCTGCTAGGCCTGGCGATTGTGCTCGTCAGCGTCGGACTGGTGACGGGGATGATCTCGCCGCCGCGGCGCGTTTTGGCAAAATGAAATCCCTCCCCGTTTGCGCGGAACAGCAGCCTGCGCGGGGAGGGATAGCGCCGCTTCGCCGACGAGGAAGCCGGAGGAAGCGCAAGCGTTCAGCCGGCGGTCACATATTCAGGGCGTCGTAGCCCGGACCTTGGGTGAAGAAATCGTAATTGGGCGCGATATCGGGCGTGAGGTCGACGATGTCGCCTTCTTCGTGCTCAATGATCACCTTGGTATCGAAGGGAACGCGCTCTTGACCCTCCATCATTTCGTACTCGGATGACACCTCTTCCTCGATGAAGATGGCTTCGTAGGGGCATTCGGGAATGCAGGCGCCGCAGTCGATGCAAGTATCGGGATCGATGAAATACCAGGGCCATTCGTTTTCCGGCTTGCCGGCGATGATGCACTCGACCGGGCAAACTTCCACGCAGGCGCCGTCCCGCAGGCACAAACTGGTGATGATATGGGTCATAGGATCTTTCTCCTCTTGTTCTCGTCGGGTCGATAGACCGCTTCACGGTTCGACGCCTGACGACTGTTGGCGTGGCTAGCGCAATGGTAGCGCAAAAGATTTTGAGGCGCTACTGCTAGTGTCCAGCATTTGTGCCGATTGTCAAGCTTGTTCGGGCGAGAATCGAACCCCAGTTTTTGGGGCTCGTCAAATGGCGTCATTGTCAATTGCCGCGCGGCGCCCCCGCTTGAGAGGGTCTGGTTCCGCTGTTATAATGCCCGAGTCGCGGGCGCTGCCGGTTGTCGGCGCGGCGACTGAGAAGCTCCAGTAGCTCAGGGGATAGAGCATTGGTTTCCTAAACCAAGTGTCGCAG
>JAPOYS010000001.1 GCA_026706455.1 Chloroflexota bacterium
CCAACACCAGCGAAAAGGGGCGCATCGCCATCGCCGGCGTGATGAGCAGCCCGGCAATTGTGGAGAATGGCCGCAGCGGGCACAGAATCGACTACAAGTGGCTGATGCGAGGCGGCGAGGTCGTCGCCTCGTTCCCCGCCGTGAGCTACGAGCGGCAAAACTTCAACGTTTGAGGCATTGGCGGGGTGTCAACGCGGCCCTTTGACCGGCGCCGCAGTCGAATCGCGCACGACAAGATGAGATGGCATAATGACGCGTCTAATAGGCGCGTCAGGCGCTGTGATCCGCCGGAGTACCAGTTGAGCGGCGTTTTCACCCAATCCCCGCGGATCGGCTGAAACAGTCGTCAGGCTGGGATGCCACAGCGCGGCTTCCGGCACATCGTCGAAACCGATGACGGCGAAATCCTTCCCCGCTTCCATGCCCGCCGCGCGCAAGCCCAGCATCACGCCAAAGGCAATCACATCACTGTAGCAGTACGCCCCTGACGGTGGCTGCGGCATGCTCAAAAGCTGATGGATCGCGTCATATCCGCCGCGTCGAGTGACGGGGCTGGCGACACAAAGCGCGGGGTCAAAGGTGATATTATGCCGCCGCAAGGTGTCGCGATAGCTTTCCAGCCGTCTCTGCCGAGTAGCTTGCGCCGGGAAACCGCCGACGAAAGCGATACGCCGGTGACCGAGCTGAATCAGATGCTCCACCGCGCGCGCCGTACCGTTCTCATCATCCATGCCAACGCAGTCGGCAGCCAGCTCGGGATAATATGGGATCAACAGAACGAGCGGACAAAACTGGTTCAATTCCTGCATTGATTCGGTCCTGGTATGCGCAACCGGTGACAGAATCAAGCCATCGACATCGCGCTCCAGCATGGTTTTGACCATGCGCGACTGTTTGTCCAAGTCATCATCCGTCGTGGCCAGGACGAGACTGTAGTCATGATCCGCCAGTTGAGATTCGGCGCCGGATGTCAACTCGGCGTTAAATGGATTCGAAACGTCTTTAATGATCAGGCCGATAGTGTACGAGCGCTGCGTGCGCAGGCTGGCGGCGCGCTGATTGTAGACGTAGCCGAGCGAATCCACCGCTTCCAGCACACGCTGCCGCGTCGCTTCGGAAATGCGCGGATTATTGCTCAGCGCCAGAGACGCGGTCGCCTTGGACACCGAAGCGGCTTCCGCGACTTCTCTCAAAGTGACTTTTCGTCGCCGTCTCTGTGCATTCGACATGGCGTCTCCCCGCCTTGCAGGTCAGTCAGAAGAGAACAGTTCGCTGCGCCGGTTAATCGGTTTACAATCGTACAGCGTCAGTGTACCACACTCTCCTGGATGCGAGCGCGAGCCAGTATCAGCTGAGTCAATCGGCGCAAACCTGTAGCCTGTCAATGTGTTGCTCTGCTGATAAAATGATGCGCGTGATCACAGAGGAAGGGAAACAGGGATGGACGGTCTGGCGGATATCGGCTTGGTCGGCTTGGCAGTAATGGGACAGAACCTGGCGTTGAACATCAGTGACCATGGCTATCGCGTCGCGGTATTCAATCGCACGACTTCAAAAGTCACGCGCTTCCTCGAAAACGAAGCCGCGGGCACGGACATCATCGGCGCCTATTCGCCGGAAGAATTTGTCAAAAGCATCAAACGGCCGCGCAAACTGATCCTGATGATTCAGGCGGGCGACGCCGTTGACAAATCCATCGCCCAACTGGCGCCGCTGCTCGACGATGGTGATATCATCATCGACGGCGGCAATTCCAACTTCAACGATACCATCCGCCGCACACGCCAAGTCGAGGCTTTGGACAAATACTACATCGGCGCCGGCATCAGCGGCGGCGAAGAGGGCGCGCGTCACGGTCCCTCGATCATGCCCGGCGGCTCGGTCGCGGCCTGGGAGTCAGTCAAGCCGATATTGCAAGCGGTGGCGGCCAAAGTCGCCGATGGCACGCCATGCTGCGATTGGGTCGGCGAAGACGGCGCCGGCCATTTTGTCAAGATGGTGCACAACGGCATTGAATACGGCGATATGCAACTCATTTGCGAAGCATACCATTTGATGTCACAAGTGCTCGGCATGAACGAAATGGAGATCAGCCGGGTCTTCGCGCGCTGGAACAGCGGCAAACTGGAGTCCTTTCTGGTTGAGATTACAGCCGAGATCCTGACGCACCTGGACGACAATGGCGAGCCGCTGCTGCGCAAGATCCTCGATGTCGCCAGCCAGAAAGGCACGGGCAAATGGACCGCCATCACCGCGCTGCAGGAAGGCACGCCGCTGACCTTGATCGGCGAGGCGGTCTTCGCCCGTTTCCTGTCCGCGATCAAAGACCAGCGAATGGCGGCGGCGAAGGTGCTGCCCGGGCCACAAGCCCAGTTCACCGGCGACCGGGCGCAATTCATTGATGACCTGGAAGGCGCGGTCTACGCAGCCAAGATCATCAGTTATACGCAGGGCTACATGCTGATGCAGGACGCCGCCCGCACGTACAACTGGAATCTGAATTACGGCGGCGTGGCCCTGATGTGGCGCGAAGGCTGCATCATCCGCTCGGCTTTCCTGGGAGAAATTCAGCGAGCCTACGCTAAGGATCCAGCGCTGGCGAATCTGCTTCTCGACGACTATTTCAGCGCGGCGGTGATTGAACCGCAGGCGGCCTGGCGCGGGACAGTGGCGACCGGCATCGCGCATGGCATTCCCCTGCCGATCATGAGCGGAGCCCTGGCCTTCTACGATGGCTACCGCTCAGCGAACCTGCCGGCGAATCTGCTGCAAGCGCAGAGGGACTACTTCGGCGCGCATACCTACGAACGCGTCGACCGCCCGCGCGGTGAGTATTTTCACACCAATTGGACGGGCACCGGCGGCGATGTGACGGCCGGGAGTTACGATGCTTGAGGCGGTTCAGATACAGACTTGAAACCCGGCCCGCGCTGTTGACGCTGCAGAGTGCGCATGAACCGCTGCCACAAGCCCAATCACCGAGCACTTGCCCACCTAATCAAAACTCAGCATCGCCTTGATCACCCCATTCGCCGGATCCAACCAGCCCGCGAACTCCGACACAATCGTCTCCGGCGAAGCCCAATGACTGATCCAGGGCGCCAAGTCGATACCCCCCGCGCCCAACTCCTCGATAACCCACTTGAAGTCATCCGGCGTCGCGTTGCGGCTGGCCAGCAGCGTCAACTCATGCGAATGGAAGTGGGGATCGCTGAAGCTGATATCGCCCGTGATATGACCCACCAGCACAAGCGAGCCGCCATGCGCGACAAAATCGAAAGCGGCATGCATGGACTTGGCGCTGCCGGTGCAATCAAAAACGACCGTCGGCAAATCTCCGCCGAGCTGCTGCCTGACCTGCCCTATCGGCTCATGGCGCGCGTCGACCAGCCGGTGGATGCCGAGGGCATCGGCGCAGAAATCGAGACGCCCTTGGTTGACTTCCATCACCATCACCTCGGCGCCGGCGACTTTGGCGAATTGCGCGGTCGCCAAGCCGATCGGTCCCGCGCCGATGACAAGAGCATTCTCGCCCGGTGATATGCGCGCGCGCCCTGAGGCATGAGCGCCGATGCAGAGCATCTCCACCAGCGCCAGCTGCTCGACCGCGACCCCTTCAGCCCTGAGCAGTTTGTCGGCCGGAAGCGTGAATCGCTCCCGCATGCCGCCGTCGATGTGCACACCGAGCACCTGCATTTGTGTGCAGCAATTGCTTTTTCCGCGGCGACAAGCGATGCAGTCGCCACAATTCAAGTAAGGGATGACGCAGCAGGTATCGCCGACGCTGTAAGCCAGGTCCTGCTCCGTCGGTCCGATGTCAAGGATCTCTACCGCCAACTCGTGGCCCATGATGCGCGGGTAGCTGAAGAAGTTCTGCTCCCCGCCAAACGCGTGAAGATCGGTGCCGCAGATGCCGACGCGCCGGACCCGCGCCAAAGCCTCATCTCGCCCTGCCTTCAGCGGCGATGGTACATCGCGCAGCGTCAGTTGACCCGGTTGCTCCAATACAATAGCTTTCACAGCGCCTGCTCCTGCTATTTTTCAATAGGTATCGAACCGAGTCGAGCCACGAACTTACAACGACGACCGCGCCCGGTTGAGTTACTCGCTCTGCAGCCAGGCCAGGCTGTACGCCAGCGCCTCGTCGATCACTTCAGTGACCCCCGCCAGCACATCAAAGATGTGATCGCCATCCAGCACGACCAGCGCCTCTGTGCCGTCATGGTAATCAAGGAAGACCTGGCCCGCATGCGGCTGCGGCGTTACTGTGGTGTCGCGCGAACCCGTGATCGCCAGCAGCGGTCCGCCGTAGCTTGCGATTTCGGCAACCGGATCTACGAGAAACACATCCTCAAAGAACGGTCCCTTAAGAGCGGTCTCAACGCCCCAAGGCAACATGATTGTAAGAGCCTCATCGCCGGCCGCCGCGCCAGCCAGCAAGTTATCGTAGCCCAGCAAAATTCCATAGCTCATGACCGGGTTTGACACAGCCGACCAAAGCACAAGCTTGCTGACGCGGTCGTCGCGCCCAGCCGTTGCCGCGCCGACCAGTCCGCCCTGGCTTAAGCCGATGATGCTGATACTCCCGCCATCAACGCCGTCCAACATCTCCAGATAGTCCAGCGCCGCAACAGCATCCGAAACCTGTCCGCTGAACGTGGTGTCTTCCCAGGCGCCCTCGCTCTCGCCGGAGCCGCGGAAGTCGATGCGCAAGCTGGCGACGCCGCGTTCGCCAAGCCAGCGTGCCGCTCGGCTGAACATCGTATCTTCGGTGCCGATAACCGGCAGTTCGTGGCGCATGCCGGTGAAGCCATGCAGCAGCAAGGCGACCGGGAAGGGTCCCTCGCCTTCCGGCAGGGCCAGCGTGCCGATGATCGTCTGGCCCTCGTTAGTGAAGCTGATATCGCTCTCGCTGACGCTGTACTCAGCCATTGAGTCGGCCAGCGCGGCAGCGGAGTCGGCGAGGCTGTCCTGCGCAGAAAGCGGCGCGGCGACGAGCCCGAAACAAAGCAGCATCGCCGCGATCAGCAGAACTCTGCTCCTACTCTTCGAATAATCCTTGGAAATCATCTCTAACTCCTTTCAATAATCTGCTCTTCGGCAATGATTGTGTCACAGCCGCCACTATGGCGCAAACCTCGCCAAAGGTCCCGGCGCTCGCTAGCGGCGGAATATAACGCAGTGAAGCTCGTCCCAATTGCCACGGAGCGACGGTGCTGAAAGAAGATGCTACATGCCGTCTCACGGAAGCTGGTAAAATTCGCTGGCGTTGCCGCCCATGATCGCCGCCTGCTCATCAGCCGAAAGCGCCGCGATGAAGCTTTCCACGATGCCGACCACCTCGCTGTAGCTGCCCGAGAGCGTGCAGACGGGCCAATCGCTGCCGAACATCAGGCGTTCGACGCCGAAGCAGTCGAATACAACATCCAGATAAGGCTTGTAATCGTCCTGCGTCCAGGCGCCCCAGGCCGCCTCGGTCACCATGCCGGAGACTTTGCACCAGACATTGTCGAATGCCGCCAACTGTCTGATTTCTCTCGCCCAGGGTTCGATTATGCCGTCTTTGATGAAGGGCTTGGCGATGTGGTCCAGCACAAAGCGCTGCTTTGGAAACCGCTTGACGACATCAATTGCGATGGGCAGATGCCGCGGGTAAAGCAGCAGATCATAAGTCAGACCGTATCCTTCCAGTTTCGCCATTCCGCGCAGGAAGTTGCCGCCCAGCATGAAGCGGTCATCCGCCTCGTCATGCACAATATGGCGGATGCCCGACAGGCGCGGGTGTGAGGCATATTGTTCGAGCTGCGCCTCAAAATCATCCCCGCGGATATCCAACCAGCCCACAACGCCCCGTATGAAATCATACTGCTCGGCCAGCCCCAGCAGGTACTCCGTCTCGTACACGACCTGCCGCGCCTGCACCGCCACCGTGCCCTGGATGCCGGTTGCCGCCATCAGCGGCTGCAGGTCGGGCGGCAGGTAATCGACCTGGAGCGCCCCGCGCTCTCCAGCCATCCAAGGATAGTCTTCGCTGTTGTAATGCCAAAAATGCTGGTGAGAATCAATCCGCGCGTTCATAATCTAAGTCCCTAGCAACTGTGTGTATCCAAATGCCGAACAATTCTACCCCACTCGCGCCAAAGTCAAAAGCAGCGCCCCTGCTCGAGTTGCGGCTGAACGCGAGAGGATGCGGCGCGCTTATGCCTGCTCCATGCGGCCCGGCAATTTGCCGCGACGTTTCTGTCATGCTATAGTTTTCGCCATTGTCGCCGACGAAATCGCCTCGTCATCGATTTTTGTTCGTCAGTTACTCGGGAGTAAAGATGAAACAGGTCGCCGTCACCGGCGCGCAGCAGGCCGGCATCCAAACCATGACTAGACCTCGCGTCCGCGAGAATTGGGTCCTTGTCAAAGTGCATGTGGCGCCGATGTGCACTGAATACAAAGCCTTCGCCGCTGGCCTTAACCATGCCGTGATTGGGCATGAAGCGGCCGGCGAGATCCTTGAAGTGGCGCGGCCCGGTCGCGTGGCGGTCGGCGATCGCGTCGTAGTGATGCCGCAGAACCCTTGCGGCAAATGCGCGCTCTGCCTCGATGGTGACTACATTCACTGTCAAGACACCGTCGAATTCGCCGCCCTGCATAGCGGCAGCGCGGGCATGAGCACGATGGCGCAGTATTTGCTCAAGCAGGACTGGATGCTCCTGCCCATTCCTGAAGGCATGACCTACGAGCATGCGGCGATGGCTTGCTGCGGCTTGGGGCCCACATTCGGCGCGATGCAAGCCATGCGCCTGGACCGCTACGACACCGTGCTCATCACCGGTTTGGGACCGGTCGGTCTGGGCGGCGTGGTCAATGCGCGCTATCGCGGCGCCCGCGTTATCGGCGTCGACTCGAATAACTACCGGGCGAATTTGGCGCTGGAATTGGGCGCGACAGCGGTGATTAATCCGCTCGATGAAGATGCCCTGAAGCAGATCGTCGCGCTGACCCGGAACGGGCGCGGCGTCGACAAAGCCCTGGATTGCTCCGGCGTCGTGGCGGCGCATCGCCTTTGCATTGACGCGACCCGGCGCAGAGGAATGGTGGCCTTTGTCGGCGAATGCAGCGAAGATACGCCCCTGCGCATCAGCCCCGATATGATCCGCAAGGGCTTGACTCTGATCGGCAGTTGGCACTACAACATGGCGGATAGTCCACGAATAATGACGACGATCGGCGAAATCGGGCCGCAGTTGGACAAGCTGATCACGCATCGCTTTCCCCTGACGGATATTCAGACCGCCTGGGAGACGCAGCTTTCCGGTCAATGCGGCAAAGTCATCTTGCAGCCCTGGGAGGGGGAAAATGGTTAAGTCAGTCATCATTGGCGTCAGCGGCGGGCGCGCGCACCACCACGCCGATGCTTATCAGCATGTACAGCGTGGGGTGATCGCGGCGGTTTCTGCCCGACAGCGGGACAAGCTGGACGAATTTGCCGACAAGTACGATGTGGACAAGCGCTATACCGATTACCGCGAGATGTTCGAGAAAGAAAAGCCGGACCTGGTGCAAGTCAGTACGCCGCCTGATTCGCGGCTTGAGATCCTTCTCGCGGCCGAGGAAGCGGGCGTACCCGCCATCATCGTCGAGAAGCCGCTGGCGATTCAAGGCGAGGACTATCTGGAAATCCTCGAATTCGCCTCGCGGAAGCCGCGCATCAAAGTCGCCATCAATCATCAGCTGCAGTTTCATCCGCGGCGGCGGCGATTGCAGCAGCTTGTACTCGATGGCGCCATCGGCGAGATTCGCTTCATCGAAGCCAGCTCGGGCATGAACCTGGCTTATCAAGGTACGCATTCCTTGCAAGCCATCGGCGCCTTCAATCCGGCTGCGCCCAGGACTGTATTCGGTCAAGTGACGGGCGCAAAGGGCTTGCAGCCCAACATCAAAGAGCATTACGCGCCCGACCAAAGCCTGGCCGCGATTGAGTACGACAATGGCGTGCAGGCGACGCTCCGCTGCGGTGAGAACGCGCCGCGTGTGCCGGGCGGTTCCGCAATCCATCAACACAAACGCATCGCGGTCTACGGCAAAAGCGGCTACGTACACTGGACGATGTGGGGCTGGGAAAGTTTCATCAACGGCGTATACGAAAGCGGCGAGCATGAATACCCCGAGGAAGATGTCCTGGGGCAGGCCGCGATGTGCGAGGCCATGTTCGATTGGCTGGAAGACGACAAGGCCGTCCATCCCCTGAATCTGGAGGGCGCGCTGGTTGACTTCAACGTGATCTTGGCGCTCTATGCCAGCGCGCTAAATCATCGCGTGATCGAACTGCCTTATGAACCGGAAGGACAACTGGTACAGAAGCTGCGAGACGCGCTAACGGACGGGCGCGATGCCCGATAGCGCCAGCATCCTGATAGCCATGCGCCCGGCGCTATATCATGAGATCTTCGCCGGAGAGGCCGACGCCCGGCTGCGCAGTCTTGCTGAGCTGACATTCCAGGGGGGCGAGCAGAACCTGACATCGTCGGAGCTGGCGGGGCAGATCGCGGGACACGACATCGTCATCACCAGTTGGGGGACGCCGGTCTTTACAGCTGAAGTGCTGAAAGCCGCCGATTGCTTGCGTCTGATCGCGCATTCGGCCGGTACCATCAAGCGCTTGCTGCCGCCGGCTGTCTTCGCGGACGGGCGGCGCGTGACACATGCCGCCGCTGCCATGGCCCCGGCCGTCGCCGAGACGACCCTGCTGCTTATCTTGCTCGGCCTGCGCAAACTCCATCGGGTCGACCGCGTCTTTCGCGAGGGTGGCTGGCTTGCGGCGCGGGCCCTGACAATGGACGGCGAACTGGCGCAAACGCGTATCGGCATCGTCGGCGCCGGGCACACCGGGCGCGCGCTTATTCAGTGCTTGCGACCACTGGCGGCCGAGCTTTGGGTTTACGACCCTTATCTTGATGCGGCGCAGGCCGAAACCTTGGCTGTCAAGCGCGTGACCCTGGAGCAACTGCTTAAAGAATGCCCCGTCGTCACGTTGCAAGCGCCGTCGACGACGGCAACCTATCGCATGATCGGCGCTGAGCAGTTCGGCTGGCTGCAGGATGGCGCGCTCTTCATTAATACCGCCCGCTCGCACCTGCTGGACGAAGCCGCGCTGCTGGCCGAGCTGCAATCAGGTCGCATCTATGCGGCGCTGGATGTCTTCGAAGAGGAGCCACTGCCCGCCGCCAGCCCCTTTCTCAAACTGGACAACGTGATTGTCACGCCACATGTCGCCTCCAGCACACGGGAAACACGGCTGCGCCAAGGACTGATCATTGCCGAAGAAGTGGCCCTCTTCTTGGGAGAGAGCGAATTGCGATACGAGGTGACAGGCGATATGCTCGACATCATCGCTTAGAGCGAAGGAACTAACGATGGGAAATCTTTCCGGCAAAACAGTCATCGTAACCGGCGCGAGCAGCGGCTTCGGCGAAGCGATCGCCATTGCCTGCGCGGAAGCCGGAGCGAATGTCAGCTTGATGGCGCGGCGGAAAGAAACGCTGCAACAGGTGGCGGCGGCGGCGCAAGCAAAAGGCGGTGCTGCGCTGGTATGCCCGGCTGACGTCAGCGATGACGCACAGATTCACGCCGCGCTCGAAAGGACGCGGGCCGCCTTTGGTCCTGTCGATGTGCTGGTCAACAACGCCGGCGTCAATATCACCGAGCGCTCAATCGCCGATACCAGCGCCGTACAATGGCGCGAATTGCTGGAGGTGAATCTGTCCAGCGCCTTCGTCTTTACCAAGGCGGTCTTGCCCGAGATGAAAGCGCGCGGCGACGGTCTGATCGTCAATATCGCATCGCGCGCGGGCATGTTCCCAAGTTTGCTGGCCGGCGTCGGTTACAGCACCTCGAAGATCGGCATGGAAGCGCTGAACACCATCACCAATGAAGAAGGCAATCCGCACGGCGTGCGCGCCTGCCTCTTCAATCCCGGCGCTGGCAATACGCCGATCATCGACCGGCGCCCCAAGAAGTTCAGCCAGGAGCAAAAGATGAAGATGATTCAGTCCGAGGATATCGCGGCGACCGTGGTCTTCATCGCCAGCTTGCCGCCGCGCGTCAACATAGACTTCTTGTCCATGATGCCGACCAAGAGTTGAAGAATATGAACGAACTAGCGCTATTCGTCAAACCTTGGAAGTCCCTGACCCTGCCGCAGTTGGCCCGGCACGTCAAGGCGCTGGGCTTCGACCTGATCGAATTGCCCGTCCGCCCCGGCTTCCAGGTCGAGCCACAGAACATTGAACGTGACCTGCCCGCGGCCGTGCGATTGCTGGCCGAGGAAAGCCTGCGCGTCTTGAACGTGACCGCCGGTATGCCGCTTGATGATGAGCGCTTGTACAGCGCTTGCGCGGCCGCCGGCATCGGCATGAACCGCGTCATGTTCCCGCAGGGCGGTACAGATTACTGGGCCGCCGAAGCCGACGCGCGCCGTCAGTTGGACGCCGCCCTGCCCTTCTGCGAGCAATATGACTTTCAAATCGGCATCCAGAATCATTCGCGCCGCTTCGTGCCGGTCAACGAAATGGGCATGTACCATCTGGTGAAAGATTACGATCCGCGATACGTGGCGGCGGTCTGGGACCCGGCGCACAACGCCTTGGAAGGCATGAACAGCGATTCGGCACTCGATGTGCTGGCGCCGCGTCTTTGCATGGTCAATTTGAAGAACGCCTACTGGCAGCGCGTCAGCGGTCCCGAAGCCGAAGTCGCCGAGTGGAAGATCTACTGGACATCGGGCGCGCAGGGACGGGCGTCGTGGTCCAAAGTGATCGCAAAATTGAAGGCGATCGATTACCGCGGTCCGATTTGCTTCTCGGCCGAGTACAGCGATGAAGAGCGCGTGGATGAGCTGATTGTGCAGGATTTGGCTTTCGCGCGCGGGTTGCTGGTGTAGGGACGGCCGGGTTCAACCTTTGATGCCCGAGGTGGCGATGCTTTCGATGAAGGCGCGCTGCAGGGCCAGA
>JAPOYS010000100.1 GCA_026706455.1 Chloroflexota bacterium
AAATGCAGCGGCTTGAGTTCGACTATCTCGCCGTCAATTTTCTGGTGACGATGCAGCGTGCCATCCGGGTTGACGACGAGCAACCACTCCGCGTCCAACCAGACGGCCCCGCTGAGGTCCGCCACCGATGCGCCACTGTTGTTCGGATGGTTGTGAATCACGATGATATTGCGCCCCTCGGTCAGCTTCTGGTGCCATTCCTGCAGGGTGACGGAGTCTCTGTCGCCAAAGCGCACAAACAGAGTCTCGCCCGTCTCCAGGTCATAGACGATGACGCTTTCGCGCTCATCGTTCGCTACATTCCTGATCCAGTATTCCAGGTCGCTCTGCGCATCCCCCGCCAAGATATCGTCCCATTGCTGCTCCAGTTCCGGTCTGAACCGCTCCACATACCACTGAATGAACTCCTCAGCCACTTCGTCGGATTCTTCGTCCCAGCCATATTCGGCAAAGATCTTCAGGTACTCGAGCGGGTCTTCCAGGTGGTGAAGAATGAACTTTTCGTGCTGTAGAGAAATCGCCACTTCCCTCACCAGTTTATCTTCCTGCGCCGAGAAGTAATCGGACATTTCGGCGGCATTCAAGCTCAGCCAGGGCTGCTCGCTCGACCAGGCTACTTCCAAATCTTGAGTGGTGGTTTCCGGTTCCAGCGTTTGTACATCGAAAATGGTTTGTCCGCGGTCATGTGCGGCGCTATGGATGCCCAGCCGCTCTTCCTGTCGGGCTTCGTAGTCTGCGATGTCGCTCTGATAGGTCGGCGGGGGTTGTGAGTGACTGGGCGGGGGCGGGTTATCTGCCGGGTGCGCTGTGTTTTGGAGCCGCCTGCTAAGCTCTTCGGCTGTGGCCGCGTCAAAGGCGGTAAAGACGACGAGAGGGACAGTGGGTTCTTGTAGCTGGGGTTTTGGTCTGGTCGGCGTGCCGGCGCTGGGAGTTTTATCAGGGGGTTGCATATCTGGACGTAAAGTCATTTCTGCTCCTCGCTAAACATCAATACGATTTGTGAATGCGCTGGCGCGGTCTGCCCTGTCACAAGCCATCTGCGCGGCGCAACGATCTATTCAAGTTGACTTGACATCAGTATAGAACAAGTGTACTATTTGTCAAGAAGCAATTATTGAGTCTTGTCTGCATTCCGCGCCCATCCACTTTCTCACGCTGGTCAACAGGCGCGGCCCGAGTAAAATACGCCAAGTTCAATTCACGAGGAGAAGAATATGAAGACTGCAACTGGGGGGTTCCCGCTGGGCTGGCGCCGCCGCAACTTCGCCTGGGAGCAAGACCTGGACGGCATGATCGCCTGGGCGCTGGAAAACGACCTCGAAGTGATCGACCTGGGGCGGGACGCCGATAGCATCACCAAGACGGTGGTGGAAGCGGGCTTGCGCGTGGGCAGCGCTGACCTGACCGTCTGGACCGAGATGATATCGCCCGATGCCGGGGTGCGGCGCGAGGCGGTGGCGCGCAACGCCGAGTACATCAGCGCTTGTGCCGCCGCCGGCGCGAAGACATTCTTCATCTGCATGATCCCGGAAGACCCGTCCCGCGGCCGCGCCGCAAACTTCGGCTATATGGTCGAGAGTTATGGCGAACTGAGATCGGCCTTCGAAGCGAACGACGCCTACCTGGTCATCGAAGGCTGGCCCGGGCCCGGCTCGCTGGTCTGCACGCCGGAGACCTACCGCGCCTTCATCGAGCAGATCGGCTCGCCGAATATGGGCGTGAATTACGACCCCTCGCATCTGGTGCGCATGGGCATCGACCCGATCCGCTTCCTGAAGGAGTTCGTCGGCCACGTCTTTCATGTGCATGGCAAGGACTGCATGATCATCGACGAGAACCTGTATCAGTACGGCAACTTGCAAGAAGCGACCTTCGCCGCGTCCTACAAATACGGCGGCATGAACTGGCGCTATACGATACCCGGCCACGGCCTGTCCGATTGGAAGATCATCCTCAGCACGCTCAAGGACAGCGGCTACAGCGGCTGCGTCAGCATTGAGCTGGAAGATCATTACTATGACGACACCGAATATGAACAGAAGCAAGGCGTCTTGCAGGGCGTCAAATTCCTGGCGGGCTCATAACTCCAACAGCATTAACTGTAGGGGCGACACTTGTGTCGCCCGCCCTTATTGAGAGGCAAGCTGATATGAAAAACGCAGCGGTAGTCGGTTTGGGCAATATGGGCATGGGCATGGCGAAGAATCTGCTGGCGGCCGGCTTCGACGTCCGCGGCTACGATCTGCGCCCGGAACGCGGCCGGCTGCTCGCCGAGCTCGGCGGGACGTCCGCGGCGAGCCTCGCGGATCTGGCGGAGGTGGAGGTCGTCTTCGTCATGGTCATGAGCGGCGCGCAAGTGATGGACGTGGTCGCGGGCCAAGACAGCTTGATGACCGCGCTGCAGCCGGGGGCTACGATAATCGTCAGCGCCACGATCCAGCCGGCCGAGATGCGCGCGGTCGAAGAGGCACTCGCCGGGACGGGTCTCAATCTGATCGACAGCCCGGTCAGCGGCGGCCAGTTCGGCGCGGAAGCCGGCACGCTGACCATGATGGTCGCGGCGGAAGCGGCGGTATTTCAAGCGAATCAGGATGCGCTGAACGCGGTCGGCGGGCAGATCTTCCATGTCGGCGAAATGGTCGGCATGGGGCAGACGGTCAAGGCGGCGCTGCAAGCCTATATCGGCGTGAGCTTCGCCGGCATCTTCGAATCCCTGGCGCTGGGCGCGGCCGCCGGCGTCAAAGGCGAAACGCTCTATGAGGTCTTCAGCAGTACCCACGTCGGCGATACGCCCTTCTTCAAGAACTGCGCTCAGCAGATTATGGACCGGCGCTTTGAAGACACGGGCAGCCATATCGGCACCATGGTCAAGGACCTGGGCATCAGCATGGCGATGGCCCGCGAGAATGGCATGCCGCTCTTCGCCACCAGCAGCGCCTACGAACTCTTCAAAGCCGGCATCTCCATGTATCCGGAAGGGGACAACTGGACGATCGTCAAATTCCTGGAGCAGTTCTCGGGGGCGGAGGTGACATGGTAAGCGATGTTGAGGCGCGAACTGATAGGGCGCCCTCAATAGACAGCAATTAACAGGAATAGATCGAATGATAAAACTAGGCGTGATTACTGACGGCATCAGCCGCGAATTTGAACACGCGCTCAGCGTCATGAACGAATTCGGCTTGACCCAGGCGGAATTGCAATTCCTCTGGGACAAGGAAGTCGGCGACTTGACTGACGCGCAACTGGATAAGACGCAAGGACTTGTCGCGGCGCACGACGTTGAAGTGTCCTGCATCTCGCGACACATCTTTGGCGGCTTGGCGCTGGGCGAGTTGACTGAGTCCTCGCCGGCTTATCAAGAGCACCTGGCCGCCCTCGGTCGCTGCATCGATATGGCGGGGGCGCTGGATTGCTCGCTGGTCCGGATCATGGCTTTTCGCAAGGAGATGATCCTCTTCGGCAGCAACGGCGCCGAGCAGTGGAATGTCGCCAGCGGCGCTTGGGACAAACTGGTAGCGCTGGTGACGCCGGCGGTGCGGATTGCCGAAGACCGAAGGGTTACGCTGGTGGTCGAGACGGGCAACAACGCCATGATCACCTCCGCCTGGCTGGCGCGCAAGCTGATCGATGAAATCGGCAGCGATCGGCTCAAGCTGCTTTGGGACCCGGCCAACAGCTTGTATTGCACCGAAGCGCCTTATCCCGACGGCTACGAAGCGCTGCGCGGTGTGTTGGGGCATATCCACCTGAAGGATGTGGAAGTCGATATCAGACGGGCGACCGTGGCTTGCCGGCAACTGGGCACGGGGCAGATGGCGCCGCATCTGCCGCAGATTGCGGCGGCGCTGAAGGCTGAGGGCTATGCCGGCTCGATCTCGCTGGAATCGGTCTACCGTCCGACCGGCGGGGGCTTCGAGGACGGATTCCGCGCGTCGGCGCCTTTGTTGCAGAAACTCTTCGCCTAACACGCCTGTGTTATAATTGCCGCGCGATACGCCCCCGAGTTGAGATAAAGAGGTATTGTCATGCCAATCCCCAAGAAATCCTTCGGACGCACCGGTCACATGAGCACGCGCACGCTGTTTGGCGCGGCCGCCTTCGGCGACGTCAGCCAGGACGATGCCGACCGGACGATGGAGCTGCTCATGGCATATGGCGTCAACCACATCGATACGGCCGCCGGCTATGGCGATTCCGAGCTGCGCCTGGGACCCTGGATGGAGACGCGCCGCGCCGATTTCTTCCTCGCCACCAAGACGGGCGAGCGCAGCTACGATGGCGCCAAGCGGGAATTCGAGCGCTCATTGCAGCGTCTGCGCGTCAACGATGTCGACCTGATTCAGCTGCATCATCTGGTCGGCGGAGACGAATGGGAAGTGGCGATGGGACCGGGCGGCGCGCTGGAGTACCTGATCGAGGCGCGCGAGCAAGGCTTGGTGAAGTACATCGGCGTGACCGGTCACGAGGTCGCCATCGCGCGGATGCACCAGCGCAGCCTGGAACGCTTCGACTTCGATTCGGTGCTGCTGCCTTACAACTACCTGATGATGCAGAATGAGATCTATCGCGCCGGCTTTGAAGAAGTCCTGGGCATGTGCAAGGCGAGGAACTGCGCGATACAGACGATCAAGAGCCTGACGCGCCGCCCCTATCTCGCCGGGCAACAGACGCATCGCACCTGGTACGAGCCGCTGACCGACCAGGCCAGCATCGACAAGGCGGTGCACTGGGCGCTGGGCAATGAAGATGTCTTCCTGAACACGGTCGGCGACATCACCGTTTTGCCGCTTGTTCTGGACGCGGCCTCGCGTTACGAAGCGCGGACGCCCGAAGCCGAGATGGGGGCTATGGTGGCGGAATGGGAGATGGCGCCGCTGTTTGTTTGAGCGGGTCCGACATATATCTCCCCGTGTGAACTATACCAAGGCGGCCATGATCTTCTGGATCCGCTCCGCCGAGGCGTAACTCCGCGCATACTCTGAATTCTCATCGCCCATTACCGCGCGCGCCTTCCGATACCGCATCGGGCCATCGACCGTCTCCCGCGCGGAAAAATGAAACGTTTGCGCGCCGGTCCCTTCCGCGATGCGAGCGATGTTGCCCGGGTGGATGCCGGCGCCGGGCATGATGTCGATTCTGCCCGCTACCCACACGACCAGTTCGACAATCAACGGCATTCCCTCTGCTGCGCTTGGGGCTTGACCCGATGTGAGCAGCGTGTCCACACCCATGTCGATCAACTCGGCCAGCGCCGCGCGCGGATCCCGGCACATATCGAAGGCGCGATGGAAGGTGACGCTGAGGGGACGTGCTGCGTCGACAAGCTGGCTCGTCCGCTCGACGTCCACGTGGCCATCCGCCATCAGAACGCCGAAGACGACTCCTTGCGCGCCAGCCGACTTCACCGCGTCAATGTCACTCAGCATCACCTCGAATTCGGCATCGCTGTAAAGGAAGTCGCCACGCCTCGGCCGGATCATCACGTGGACCGGAATCCGCAGCCGCTCCATGACCAGTTGAATCATGCCGAGCGATGGCGTAATGCCGCCGATGCCCAAGTCGGCGCAGAGTTCGATGCGGTCGGCGCCGCAGTCTTGCGCGATCAGGGCGGATTCCAGCGAGTCAACCGCGACTTCAAATTGGAAGCTCATGGCTCAGGGATAGGGAATCAACTCGACTTGCGGCAATAAGCGCTGCATATCGGCGACTTGGTAGTCGGCTGTGCCCGGTTGCAAGCAGACAGCCGTCGCCGTCGCGATGCCCAGGCGCAAGCCCTCTTCCAGCGGCTGCTTGTGATGAATGGCATGCGCCAAACCGGCCAGCACCGCATCGCCAGCGCCGGCGGGACTGCTGACCTCGACCGGGATGGGCGGAATGCGATAGCCCCGGTCCTTCAAGACAGCCAGCGCGCCGTCCGCCCCCATGGTGATGACCACCTGAGTACCCTGGCGCTCGACAATGTCTTTTCCGTCGGCGTAAAGTTCTGCGACCGTGCGCAGCTTGCGGCCGGCCAGGGCGGATAGCTCATGCTCGTTCGGCTTGATGAATGCCGGGCGCGCCATCAAGCCCGCGTCTAAATTGGGCGGCGCGGCATCGAAGATGACCGGCACAGCCTTCGCCTTCGCCAGTTCGATCGCTTCGGCATAGAACTCCGGCCTCACGCCGGGCGGCAGTGACCCGCCGGTGATCAGTACCGATGCCCTATCCAGCGCTTTGATGGTGCGCCCTCGCAGCGCGTCAAGCTGCGCTGGTGTCACGGTCATGGAAGCGGTGGTGATGGTGGTGTGTTCGCCGCTGTGCTCGTCGATGATGACGGTATTGATGCGCGTTTCACCGTCGGCGGCGACGAAATCGGTCGTCACGCCTGCTGCTTCCAGCATGGATCGGACCTTGTCACCCACTGACCCGGCCGCCAAGCCCAGCGCCAGACTGCCGACGCCCATGCGCCCGAGGATGAAGGAGGCGTCAGCCGGTTTGCCGCCCATGCTGTGATATGTTCGCGTGGCGCGAATGGTCGTATTCGTCACCAGCTGCGGGACGAAGACGGTGAGATCCAGCGTGGTATTAGGCGTGAGGGAGACGATCATCGCGCTCAATCGTTACCGAAGTTCGCGATAGCGGCTTCCATCGCCGCGCTTTCCTCACGCAGCATTGGGCTGGCGTCGAGATGGCGCGACATCATGATGACGTAGGCGTTGGTATCGAGCCGCTCGACTGCGTCCAACGCCGCCGGCAGGTTCTTGCCGATCAAGAACAGCCCGTGCCAGGGCGCGATGGTCCCGGCGGCATGTTTGGCGATCATCGCTTCCCGTCCGCGCATGGTGGCGACGATGCGCTGGCCCAGCTTGGGACTGTGCGCCGGCGCGTATTCGATGACCGGCGTCCTGCCGAACTTGCGCGTGGCTTCCATCACCGGCGGCAGCGGCAGATTGGCGCAGGCGAATACCATCAGGTTGCGCGGATGGCAGTGGATGACGGCGTTGCCGTAGTCGCTGAAGTTCTCGTGCAAGCCGAAGTGCACGGCGATCTCCCGCGTAAGCCCGCCATCGCCTTCGAGTATCTGGCCGTGACGGTTCACCACCAGCACATCTTCCGGCTCAAGCTGCCACTGCTTATTCTGCCCGGCGAGAGTGGGGGACATGCAGAAGACATCGCCGACGCGCAGGCTGATATTGCCGCCGCCCGCGTCGGTCAAATGACGGTCGAAGAGGACGCGGCCGATATGCGCCACCTGCTCGCGTCCGGCTTGCACTTCCCCGGTCAGCACCGCCTGTTGTTCCAGCATTCGCATTTCTCCCGCGTTTCCGACATAATGCGATTATAACGACAGGTCGTTTAATGACAATCTTGGAGTGGGATAGGCATGCAATTTGAATTCGCTACGGCGGCGCGCATCATCTTCGGCGATGGCAGCGCGAGCCAATTACCGCAACTGGCGCGGGACCTCGGCAGCCATGCTCTGCTGGTCACGGACAGCTTTCAGCCGGCGTCGGTCGGCGAATTGATCGACGCGTTGGGTGATGCCGACCTGCCATTCACGCGCTTCCCCGTGGGTGGCGAGCCCAGCGTCGAGGTGATTGACCAGGCGAAAGACCTTGCTTTGCGCGCCGGCTGCGATATGGTGATCAGCATCGGCGGCGGCAGCGTGATCGATAGCGGCAAAGCCAGCGCAGCGCTCATCCCCAACGAAGGCGCGGTCATCGACTATCTCGAAGTCATCGGAGCCGGGCGCAAGCTCGACGCGGCCCCCCTGCCTTTCATCGCCCTGCCGACCACCGCCGGCACCGGCGCCGAAGTCACCAAGAACGCCGTGCTCGGCTCGAAGGCGCATCGCGTCAAGGTCAGCCTGCGCGATAATCGCATGTTGGCTGACATCGCCTTGGTCGATCCCGCGCTGACGCACTCCCTGCCGCCCGCCGTGACCGCCAGCACCGGCATGGACGCCTTGACCCAGGTGCTTGAGCCCTACGTCACGCACATGGCGACGCCGCTCACGGATGGCTTCTGCATTGAGGGTTTGCGCCGGGCGGGACGGTCTCTGCGGCGCGTGTACGAGGAGCCGAGCGATGCCGCGGCACGGCATGATATGGCGCTGACGAGCCTGCTGGGCGGTTTGGCGCTGGCCAACGCAAAGCTGGGCGCGGTGCATGGCTTCGCCGGTGTGCTGGGCGGGATGTATGGCGCGCCGCATGGCGCCATCTGCGCCGCCCTGCTGCCGCCGGTGATCGAAGCCAACGTCAGGGCGCTGAGGGACCGTCAGGAGGGCAGCCCGGCCTTGAGGCGCTATGATCAAGCGGCTCAGATTCTATTGAATGAGGGTTCGGCGAATGCGAGCGACGCCATCGCCTGGATAAGCGAAACCAGCCGACTGCTTGGCATCCCCGGGTTGGGGAACTATGGCGTGAAAGCGGAGGACTTCGCCGAGATCGTAGCGAAGTCGGCGGCAGCCAGCAGCATGAAAGGCAATCCGATCGTGCTCACAGACGACGAGTTGACGGCGATTCTCAACGCGGCGCTCTGAGAGGTAGCAAGATGCGAGGGACAGCCGGTCAAGAATTACGAAGGCGAGTCGTGACGAGTTATCTGCTGCTGGTCGTCAGTGTGCTGCTGGTTGATCAGTTGTGGTCGCCGCCTGAGGAAGCGATAGGCGAGCTGATCTTCATCTCCGATACCGACTCGATCGACGCCGGCCGCGAGTCCAACTCGGTCTACCGCATCGGTCTGGACGGGCGCGGCCTGAAACGCATTGTCGGCTCCATCCCGCATGGAGACGGCTACCTCCGCACAACGGATATCGATTGCCATGCGGCGTCGCAAGCGCTGGTGATCGCCAGCCACCGGCGCGATCTCAACGGCTTCCACCACAGCCTGCTCGATGGCTCGCTGCTGCATCTGGATGAACCGAAGGCGGGCGAGCCGCTGACGGCAGTGCGGGAAATCGCGCTGGCGCCCGATGGCGCTGGGGTTCTCGTGTCGCGCGAGTATGGGGGGCATTCGCCGCCGCGCTTCGGGCTGGCAAGCGGCGATCTCTTGAATCGGGCCTTCACCAGCATCAAACCACCGACGGCGGAGCGGTCTTATGTGTCGCCGGATTGGGCGCCGGACGGGGGGCGGATTTCCTACATCATTGTGGAGCAGAAGGCCGATGCGCGCACGACCTATAAGCTGGCGGTCGCAAAGCCGGACGGGAGCGGCGAGCGGATTATCCATGAGTCAAGCTGGCTGATGTCAGATCTAACCTGGTCGCCCGATGGCGCCTGGTTGGCCGCGGTCATTGGCGCGCAGGTTTATACCATGATGCCAGATGGCAGTAGCTTGACCCGCTTGACCATGCATCATACCGGCGCGACCTCGCCGCGCTGGTCGCCGGACGGGCGGTGGATCAGCTTCGTCGCGCCGTCGTCATATCCGGGCTTTCTGCAGTTGATGCTGTTGGATATTGACGGAAGCGGCATCCGCCAGGTCGCCAACATCCGCGGCACGCTCGTCAACGGCTGCTGGGTGTAGGGCGTAAAAGCCTAGGATGTCTGCATCAGTTTACGCGGCGCCAGCAGCGCCCAGATCACGGCTGTACCGATCAGCAGCAAGGCGCTCAAACCGAGCAGCGCCCCGCCATAACCCAAGGCGGCAATCGCAAAGCCGCCGAGGACCGGTCCCCCCACTTTGCCGAAGTTCTGCAGCATGCCGATCAAACCCATGCCCGCGCCCAGATGCTCGGGACCGATGCCTTGGGAGACCAGCGCTTTCGCCGCGGGGAAGATCAAAGCCTGCGCCAAGCCCGTCATCAGCGCCGGCAAGAGGATGAGAGGACTATCATCCAGCGCGCTCACCAGGGGCAGCGCGACAGCCAGCAGCAGCATGCCCAGGCTGATGGTCGGCAAGTACCCGACTCTATCGCCCAGCCGACCGCAGAAGGGCTTGCCCAGCGCGTGCGCGGCTTCGCTCAGGCTGAAATAGATGCCGACCAGCACGATGCTCAAGCCGGCCTCCCGCGCATAAATCGGCAGGAAGGCCTTCAGCGTATAGAGCGCGATGAAGGTGACCGACTCCAGGCCGCCGGTCAGCCAGACGGCGGGTGTGTCGCGGCCGGCGCGAATGGCGCTGAGGATATGCGGCAGCAGGCGCCTTCGTTTACGTTTGGCGCGCGGACGCGTCTCCGGCAATTGCAGGACGGGCAGGAATATCATGCAGCTGATCAGCCCGATGATTGTGAAGACGGTGACCGGATCCTGCGAGAGCAGGAGCCAGCCGGCCAGCGCTGGTCCGACGATGTAGCCGCCGCTGCGCGCCAGCTCGAACCAGCCGATATCTTCTGCAATCTGGTCATTACGCGCCAAGTCGGCGATGAAAGCCAGCGTCACGGGTCCGTAGATGGCCGTCGCCAGGCCATGTACAAGCCGAATGACGAGCAGTTGTTCCGGCGTTTGGATGAACCGGTAGAGGAAGGGCATGAAGGCGAAGAAACCAGCGCCGATCAGCAGCCAGATCCGCCGGCCCCAGCGATCGGACAAGATGCCGAAGAGCGGCTTGAGGAAGAGGCCGGTCACGGTGGAGACGGAGACGATAAGACCGAGGAAAGCGCCTGACGCGCCCAAGGCGGCGGCGAAAATGGGGAGCAGCGGCGTCTTGCCCATTTGATAGGCGGAGCGGGCGATGAAGTCCGCCAGCATCAGGAAGAGGAAGGGTTTAGAGCGTTTCATCTAGTCGGTTTGCCGCAAGTGATTTCTGTAAGGCTTGTCCGATACTGGCGGCCTGGCGTTTGATTCCAGCCCGCCTCCGCGGTTCGTCCTGATCATTTTCCGCTGT
>JAPOYS010000090.1 GCA_026706455.1 Chloroflexota bacterium
CAGCGGCAGCGGGCGACCAGATTGGTCGCCCCTACGAGGCTCGCTTCTTTCGCATGACTAACTTGGTACTGCCTCTGTCCCAATGCGCGCGGTTCTGGCTCGCTGCCATGCGCCGACTGTTTCGTTATAATAGAGCGAAATTGTGTCGAGGTATTTACTTATGATCGGCAAAACAATCGGCATCCTCACCGCAGGTGGAGACAGCCCCGGCTTGAATGCCGCCATCCGCGGCGTGGGCAAGGTGGCCATTGACAAACACGGCATGCGCTTGATCGGCTTCCGCGACGGCTTCCGGGGCCTGATGCAGAATCGCATGGATTGGCTGGGTCCGGACGAGCTGAGCGGGATTTTGACGCTTGGCGGCACGATCCTGGGCACCAGCCGCGACAAACCGCACAAGATGCCAATTGGCGGCAAGACGCGCAATATGACGGACGTCATGGTGGAGAATTACCACCGTCACGATTTGGAGGCGCTGGTTTGCCTGGGCGGCGGCGGCACCGCCAAAAACGCTTGGCGCTTGTCCAAGCTTGGGATCAATGTCATTTGCCTGCCCAAGACAATCGACAACGACGTCAGCGGCACCGATGTGACCTTCGGCTTTGATACCGCTGTGAATATCGCGTCGGAAGCGATTGACCGGCTGCATTCGACCGCGCACAGCCATCACCGCATCATCGTCGTCGAGATCATGGGGCATAATACGGGCTGGCTGGCTTTGGGCGCGGGCTTGGCCGGCGGCGCCGATGTGATCCTGATTCCCGAGATCCCCTTCAATATCGAATATGTCGCCGATTCGATACGGGCGCGCAGCCGCGGCGGCAAACGCTTCAGCATCGTCGCCGTATCGGAGGGCGCGATGACGCAGCGCGTCGGCAAGAAGCTGCAAGATGCGCGAGCGCGGGTGGCGGAAACGGAGGCGCAGATCGCGGCCGCGAGCGGCGACAAAGGCAAGCAAAAGGAAGCGCGCGGACGCCGCAAAAAGGCGCGTGCCGAGTTGGACGCGATCGAACGGGAACGCAGCGGCAGCACGCGGCTGCTGACGACTGAGTTGGAAAAACGCACCGGGCTGGAATCGCGCGTGACCATCCTGGGGCATGTGCAGCGCGGCGGCGTCCCGTCGCCGAAGGACCGCTTGCTGGCGACCCAGCTCGGCACGGCTGCGGCCAACTACATCGCCGACGGTTACACCAACATTATGGTTGGCGTCTGCGGCGATGGCACGGCTGCGGTACCGTTGTCGGATGTGGCTGGCCTGCGCAAGAATGTCCCGCTTGATCACCCCTGGCTGGACACCGCCCGCGATTTGGAGATCTGCTTGGGGGATGCGATTTGAGCGTACAAGACTTCATTTGTGGCATTTGCCAATTGACCACGCATACAGTACAATTGTTCTAACCTCCATTGAGTGACAAATGGCGTATACAACGCAGCTTCAAAACGGCAACGAACTGAATCGCCTGTACGAAAATGACCGACCGGTTCATGAGTGGTACAGGTTTGTATTGTCGTTTCCGCCACATCTAGTGCGCAACTACATAGAGGATTTCAACCTTGATAAGGGGCAGACTATTCTCGATCCGTTTTGCGGGACGGGCACTACGCTCGTAGAGGCTAAGAAGTTGGGTATCGAGAGTGTGGGCGTCGAAGCCAACGCAGTGGCGCATTTCGCCGCCAGAGTCAAGACGGACTGGAACGTTGATCCGTTCGAGTTAGCTAGATTTGGACGCTCCGTTGCCGGCGATGTCCGCGCGCTGAGACAGGAGCTGGTGCTCATAAATGATAACGGGAAGGTAGGAATCAGCGTCTTCACTGAGCAGCTTCGTACGCTGAGTGCTGAACAGTCACGCCTTTTGATTAAAGACTCAATAAGCCCGTTGCCCTTGCATAAAGTGCTAACACTGTTGAAATGTATAAATGAGCATGAAGCAACGAGACTGCAGGATCATGCGAAGTTGGCTTTGGTAAAGCAGGCAGTCAATGAAATCAGCAATCTCCGCTTCGGACCGGAGATCGGAGTAGGCAAGAAGAAGTACGACGCGCCTGTGCTCCAACCATGGATAGACGCTTTGGACAACATGGCAGACGACTTGCATTTCGTACGGCCTTTGTCTAGTATGCCCGCGGCGGTCCACCTAGCTGATGCTAGAGAAATGCAGCGTATCCTAATGCCCCGTTCAATTGACGCAATCATTACCTCTCCACCCTATCCGAATGAAAAAGACTACAGCCGGGCGACGCGTCTTGAATCGGTGTTGCTTGGATTCATTTCAAGTCGCGGAGACTTGCGTAGACAGAAGCAGCAGTTCGTACGTTCCAACACGCGCGGCGTCTACAAAGCCGACAATGACCATAGATGGGTGGAAAATGTACCAAGAATCCAGAAACTCGCTGAGTCCATTGAAAGGCGTAGATTAGACTTGGGCAAGACGTCTGGATTTGAGAAGCAGTACGCGAACGTAGTTCGGTTGTATTTCGGAGGCATGTCGCGTCATCTGTCCGAATTGCGACCGCTGCTTCGTCCGGGCGCGAAGCTGGCATACGTCGTGGGAGATCAAGCCTCCTATTTTCGCATCATGATTCGAACCGGCCAGATTCTAGCTGAAGTAGCAGAGCGCTTGGGTTACAAGGTGCTGGATATTGAATTATTCCGCACTCGATTTTCGACGGCTACGAAAGAGCATCTGCGTGAAGAGGTTTTACTGCTGCAGTGGAATGGTTGAACCCGTCAAGTGCCAAAACCAAACCGATACTCACGAATAATTGAGAACATCTTTTTTCTGCACTTTAGCGAAGGGGATTCGGCCGTTGCGTTTACGCGCGACGATATTGTACGTTCAGCGGAGCGCCTTGATATTCCCCTGCCGAAAAATCTAGGCGATGTTGTTTATTCTTTCCGACACAGGAGCCCGCTGCCAGACGCGATTGTTCAGGCGGCTCCAGCGGGACTGTCTTGGGTCATCGTTGGCAAAGGGCAAGCAAAGTATGCGTTTGAACTTAAGTCAGTTTCAAAGATACAGCCAGACGCGATGCTTCCGGTCATAAAGGTGCCGGACGCCACGCCAGGAATCGTATCCCGGTATGCCCTTTCTGATGAACAGGCTCTCTTGGCCAAGCTCAGATATAACAGACTCGTTGACATCTTTACTGGCGTAACCTGTTATTCAATTCAGAACCACTTGCGCACGACAGTGCAAGCCATTGGCCAAATTGAGACCGACGAAATATACGTTGGCGTGGACAAGAGAGGGGCGCATTTTATCTTGCCGGTACAAGCCAAAGGCACGACAGACCAGATTGGAGTTGTTCAAATAGAGCAGGACCTGGCATTGTGTGAAGAAAAGTTTCCCGAGTTGGTTGCGCGTCCGATTGCGGCTCAATTCATGGATGACAATAGCATTGCGCTGTTTGAGTTTGGAACTGACTCGGAAGGGCACGTGGTAAAGCTCGCCGAACGCCACTATCGCCTTGTGCTCGAACGTGAATTGACGAGCAAAGAGCTTCAGTTATATCGCAGACGTCGTGCCGACTGACCAGCCTAATCCATATTTTCCCGCAGCGTGCTCACCGCCGCGGCCGCCGCGCTCGCCATTAGCGACACATCATTCCCGACGGTCACGAGTTCATAACCGCGCTTCATCATGTCGATCGCGTGATCGGTATCCGCCGCGAACAACCCGGCTTTGACGCCATGCGCCCGCGCCGACTCGAGGATATCGTCCAGCGCCGCATCCACAGTCGCGTCCGCCGATGAAAGCCCGGCTTCGCCCGTCAGCGTCAAGCGCAAATCGCCAATGCCGACGAAGACGCAATCCAAGCCCGGGACGCTCAAGATCTCATCGCGATTGTCGAAGCCGGTTTTCGTCTCGATCATGGCCAGCGTGAGCACGGTGTCGTTGGCATGCGCGGCGTAGTCTTCGCCGGCGTAGACGCGGGCGCGTGTTGGACCGAGGCTGCGATAGCCGAGCGGCGGGAAGCGGCAGGCGCCGACGAAGGCTTCGCATTCTGCGCGCGTTTCAATCATCGGGCAGATGACGCCGTAAGCGCCGGCATCGAGCAGGCGCATGATATCGCCGGGCGTGTTCCAATTGACGCGCACCAGCGGCACGGTGTCCGTGGTCGAGATGACCTGCAGCATTTGTATCGCCGTCTCGATGCCCATCAGACCATGCTGCATATCGACGACCAGGCTGTCCCAGCCTTGATGCGCCATTACTTCAGCCGACCAGGTGCTGGGGCTGTGCAGCCAGCCATTGATCACTGCCGCGCCCTCCGCCCATAGCGTTCGCACTCGATTCTCGCGCATGTTTGCCCTCTTCGCCCGTGTGATTTCAGGCGCGGATTATAACGAAGCGCGCGGCGCTTTCCCATAGGCGGGCGATACATCGAGAGGGGACGCTGCTATAATTGCCGCGCTTTACTCAGTCGCGCAGGCTACCGTCATGTACGCAGCCAACATCAACAAAGTCATCCTCATAAGCTTTTGCCAGCACTTTCATCTTTACATTCACGCTTACGCGCTGCTGCTGCTAGGGCGCGGCTTGACGCTGGTGCAAATCAGCCTGATCGAATCGATTCTGATTGGCACGATCTTTCTGATGGAGGTTCCGACCGGCATGTTGGCGGATCGCGTCGGGCGCAAGTGGTCAATTTTCTGCTCGACCTTTTTGCTGATGTGCGCCGAATTCATCTTCATATTCGCCCGCGATTACGAATGGTACGTTTTGGTGGCTTTCTTGGCTGGCGCGGGATACGCCTTCGCCTCGGGCGCAATGGAGGCGCTGGTCTATGACAGCTTGCCGCCGGACAACCGTGAAGAAGCGATGAAACGGGCGATGGGGCGGGTGAACAGCTACAGCATGATCGCCTTTGTCATCGCCCCCATCGTCGGCGGTCTGATCATCGGTGACGCCGCCGTAGAGAATTTCATCCCCGCCATCGCGCTGACCGTGGTCGCGTTGCTCATTGGTTTGCTTGTGTGCTTGACGCTGCGCGAGCCACCGATCGAGGCGTCGGAGAAATCAGAGGGCAGCGCGACGCTGCTGCGCGCAGGCCTCTCTCTCTTGGTTCGCAATCGGCGCTTGCGCCGGCTGGTTCTGCTAGCCGTCTTCACATTGCCCTTTACCGACGCCTTGGCGGTCACGTTGGGTCCCCCCTACCTGGTGCAGAATGATGTCTCGCCCTTTGCCATCGGCGCAGTTCTGTCGGCGGGCAGTCTGCTGGCGGCAATCACGCAGCGCTACGCCTACAAGGTGGAAGAATGGCTGGGGCAGGCGCGGGCGATTGCCCTGCTCATATTGCTGCCCGGTCTGTTGTACTGGCTTCTGGCGCTGGCAGCCGGTCCCATCGCCCCCGCCCTGATCATGATCCTGATGTACGGGACGAGCGATATGAAGGCGCCGCTCTTTTCCGCGTATCAGAATGCGCTGATCGAGAGCAAAAATCGCGCTACCGCGCTCTCGCTTATTAATATGTTCGTCAGTCTGTTTGTGGCGATTGGCGCGCCGATTTACGCGGCATTGGCGGAACAGTCGCTGGCTGCGGCATTCATGGTGATTGGCGCGGTGATTGTGGCCGCGGCGACTGTGCTGCGCGTCCATCGGCTGCCGGAAACTAGTCGATAAATAGGGACGGCTCTGTGAATCGCCCGATTATGCGCGGCGACGTGGCGGGCTACCAGATTGGTCGCCCCTACATCATATCTACCCTGTTCAGCTTGTAGACAGCGCGTTTGGTGTACACGGCGCCGCTCGGCTGCAGGTCGCTCTCGTAAAGGGTGAAGCCGCGGACGCGAAAAGGCTCGGCGTAAAAGTCGATATGCGCGTTCAGCCACCGGCTGGCGGGACCTCGGCGGATCGGTTTTCGGAAGCGCATCAGGGTGATATGCGGATGGAAGCGCCGCCGCTCGCGCCGGAAGCCTTCGCGCTCCAGCGCCTCCCCGACCGCCCCGTGCAGCGCGCGCAGAGCCGGGGTATTCTGCACGCCAGCCCAGATGACGCGCGGCCGATCGTTGATGGGAAACTGACCCACGCCCTGAATTTGCAGGTCGAAGGCGGGCGCGGCAACCTGCGCCAAGGCGCCTTGATAAGCGCGCGCGACCGCCTCTGGCACATCGCCGATGAAATGCAGCGTCAGGTGCAGAGCCTCGCGCCGCGACCAACGCCCGGGCGGCAGGTCGTCCTCGCGCAGGCCGAGGAGCCGGTCCTTGCTGTCTCCCGGCAAGTCGATGGCGACGAATAGACGGGGCATTCGGTTCTCCTTATCGCTGTGGTTAAGCCGTCTTGTATCTGGCTATTGAAGGCCGCAAAGCTGTACTCTAACATAGCGGCGACGCGTTTACTCTGAGTGGGAAAAACATGCGGAAATATCTGTTGTCACGCGCTGCTGTCGTTGCGCTATTGATCGCTTTGTTCCTGTCTGGCGCCGCGCAAGCCGATAGCCACTGCGACTTCGCCGACGAAACGATTCGCATTGGCGGCGTCGTGCCCTTGTCGGCGCCGGGCTCAGTGGTGGGCGGCATCGGCATGGACTGGGGCTTCCAGCAAGCGGTGGCCGATATCAATGCCGATTGCGGCGTTCGCATCGACGGCGCTAATCATCGCGTCAAGGTCATCACGGCAGATTCGGAAGGCGTCTCCGAATATGGTCAGTTGGTCCTTGAGCGCTTGATCTTTCAGGACGAAGTGCATGGCATCGTCGGCTTCTATCACAGCGCCGTTGGCTTGGCGACCATGGGCATGGCGCAGCGCTACAAGATGCCGACCATTTACGCCCATCCGCGCAACGACAATATCAGCGCGGCCGGCTACATCGAATATGAGGGCGTTCCGCCGCGCCGGAGCGAAGGCGTCGACTATGTGTTCCGCACCTCGCCGCCCAGCTCCATCGTGGGCAAGATCGTCACCGATTGGCTGGTCGAGCAAGGCGTCGAAGATGTCGTCTTGATCCTGGAGAATACCGATTATGGGCATCCGGCGGCGGCGGCTGAACGGGCGCATCTGGAGCGAGCCGGCGTCCAGGTCGACCAACTGGAGATCGAATTGGGCACCGAGGATTTCCTGCCTATCTTGACGCGCCTGTTCGCGAAGCCCCAGCTGCCAGACGCTATTCGCATCCTGGTCAGCGGCGAGACCTCGCTCAACCTCACGCAGCAGATGGCTGAATTGGGCATCGCCCCGACCGCCGATACGATCTGCGTCACCAATCATCTCGCCTTCCAATCGGAACAGTATTGGAAAGGCGCGCCCGATGGCAACTATTGCGCTTTCGACCGCGTCGGCACGATCCCGAGTTTGTACAATGACATGGCGGCTGAGTTGGATGCGCGTTATCAAGCGGACTTCGGCGATATCATCGTCAGTTTCGTCATGGAAGCCTATGACAGCGTTTGGCTGATGGCCGACGCGATGGAACGGGCTGGCAGCTTCACCGACCCCGACGCCATCGTCGCCGCGCTCGAAACGACCGACATCGACTTGTCGCAGGGCCGCTATTATTTCGATTACGGAAGTCACAATCCCGTGATACCCGAGGGGACGCCCGCTTATATGTGGCATCAGTGGCCCGTGCCGGTGGTGACGGTGATGCAGTATTTCGAGCCAGGGCAGAGCGGGCTGGACGCCGCGGTCGTCTACCCCGAGGTCTATCAAACGCACGGCAGGTCATACTTCAAGCCCGGCGGTTAGCGGCGCTATGAGACCTTCGCGCTCAATCAATGTCGCTTCGGCGCCGCAGTCGTGCCTTCCGCGCTTCATTTACGTGTTACACTGGATATAAGAAATAATGAGTTGTCGCGGACACTGAGCTGCGGCTGGGGAGGCGACATGTTGCTCAAGTCAGTTATCTTACGGATTGTGGCCGCGTCTTTGCTAGTGCTGTTGAGCGCTAGCGCCGTATATGCCGACGGACACTGCGATTTCGCGGAAGAGGCGATCAAGCTTGGCGGTATCGCGCCGCTATCGCCGCCGGGCGCGACCGGCGCCGGCGTCATCATTGATTGGGCTTACCAACAAGCCGCCGCCGACGTAAACGCCGATTGCGGCGTCGACATCGCCGGGGTGAATCACCGGCTGGAAGTCATCACCGGCGATTCCGAGGGCATCTCCGAGCGGGGGCAGGCTCTGGCTGAGCGCTGGATCTTTGAGGACGGCGTGCGCGGCGTGGTCGGCGGCTATCACAGCGCCGTCGCCCTGGCGCTGATGAAGATCACGCAAGAGAATCGCGTCCCCACCGTCTTCGCCGGTCCCTGGAACGACAACATCACCGCCAACGGCATCATCGAATACGAGGGGCGGCCGCCGCGCATTGAAGACGGCGTCGATTATATCTTCCGCACTTCGCCCGCCAATTCGATGGTGGCGGCGGTGGCGGCGAAATGGATTATCGATCTCGGCTTGGATGATGTGATCATCATGACCGAAAACACCGATTACGGCATTCCGGCCGCCGCCGACGAACGGGCTCTATTGGAAGCGGCTGGCATCGCTGTCGAACAGTACAATTTCGAACTGGGCACCGAAGACTTTGTGCCGATACTCAATCGCGTGTTGGCGCGGCCCGAACCGCCAGACGCCATTCACGTCCTGGTCACCGGCGAGACCGGCTTCAATCTCAATCAACAAATGGCCGAGTTGGGCATCACCCCCAGCGTGGACACGATCTGTCTTGCCGAATCCTTTGCCGGCGATTCCGAACAGTTTTGGGCGGCTGTGCCTGACGGCAATTACTGCGCTTTCACCCGCGTCGGCGCCACGCCCGCTCTTTTCGGCGATATCGCGACCGAGTTGAACGCGAAGTACACAGAACAATGGGGCGGCGTCGCGCCCAGCTTCGCCTTGGAACCCTATGACAGCGTGCGCTTGTTGGCGGAGGCAATGGACCGCGCCGACACCTACACCGACGGCGCCGCCATTGTCGCCGCGCTGGAAAGCATTGATGTCGAGCTGGCGCAAGGGCGCTACTACTTCGACTATGGCAGCCACAATCCTGACTTGCCCGAAGGCGAGCCGACATTTATGTGGCATCAGTGGCCCGATCCCATCGTGACTGTCGTGCAATACTTTGAACAGGGACAGAGCGCCCTGGATGCCGCGGTCGTCTATCCGCCGGTATATCAAACGCATGGCACGGATTACATTGAACTCGGCGCATCGCCCTGATTTCGCCCCAAGCGGCGCCAAGGCGCTATAATCGCTCGCAGCGACGGGCGGGTATAATGCCCGCCCGCTTTCGTTTGGACTGTATGGGATCACATTATGATGACCTTTCCCACGCTTGACGAGACCTTCCGCATCAGCCGCTTGCAGCATTCAGGCTCCAAGGCGCGCATGGTGTTGGACACGGATACTTACAACGAGATCGACGACCAGTTCGCCTTGACCTACGCGCTGCTCTCGCCCGATCAATTGAGCGTGGAAGCCATCTACGCCGCGCCCTTTCACAACACGCGCTCGGCTGGTCCCGCCGACGGCATGGAAAAGAGCTATGAGGAGATCCTGCGTCTATTGGATTTCCTGGGCTGGTCGGCCGACGGCTTCGCCTATCGCGGCTCGACCGCCTACCTGGGCGCGGAGCGGGCGCCGCAAGACAACGAGGCCGTGCGCGATCTGATCGACAAGGCGCTGGCCAGCGCGGATGACGACCCGCTATACGTCGTCGCCATCGGCGCGATCACAAACGTAGCGTCGGCGCTGCTGCTGGCGCCTGAGATCATCGAGAAGATTGTGGTCGTCTGGCTGGGCGGGCACAATCTGAACTGGCCCCACAGTCGCGAATTCAATCTGGTGCAGGATGTGCCGGCCGCCCAGGTCCTGCTCGACAGCGGCGCGCCCCTCGTGCTAGTGCCTTGCTACGGCGTCACGTCACATCTGCTGACGACGCTGGCGGAATTGAACGAATTCATCGGCGGGACCAGCCCGGTCGGCGATTATCTCTGCCAGATCTTCAAGGAATATCGACCGGATTCTTTCGGCGCCTCCAGCGTCATTTGGGATATCTCGACCATCGCCTGGCTGATCAACTCCGACTGGGTCCCGAGCGACCTTGTCCATAGTCCACTGCTGACCGATCAAGTGACCTGGAGCGTCGACGCGTCGCGTCACTTCGTCCGCGCCGCCAACTTCGTGCATCGCGATCCGATCTTCCGCGATCTCTTCGGCAAGATCCGCGCGTATGGCGGCGCTTAGAGCCAGTCAAATGCCTCGTGCGTTCGGCGCAGGCGCGCGCGCACCGATGGCGCCGTGCAGGCTCCAGGCGCGGATGAAGGTGTTGGCGCCCCTGGCTTGAGCGGCCAGCGCCTCCATCAAGCGCGCCGCCAGTGAGCGCGGCAGGACCAGCGCATCCATCATTTGCAGCACGTGAATGCGGGAAAGCCAACTGGTCTCCCGCAGCAGCAATCGCAGCAGCGTTTCACTTTGTCCAGTCGAAAGCTCGGCGCCGGTCACGCCGTAGCGCTTCAGCAGCCAAGTCGCGGCCGCCTGTACATTGCGGTCGTCGCCCGCGGCGAAATCGCATAAGTCGGCCACCAAACGCGCGTCCGCTTGATAATCGGCAGCAAAGCGTTCGAGCGCTTCGGTGCTTCTGCCATTGAAGTCGAGCAGCGCCTGCGTGAGAGCGTCTGACCGGGCGCGCGTCATTTCAGCTTGGGCAGGGTACGGCTGGCTTCTTCGATTAGAACGCGCAATGCTGGGCGCTCCAGGTCGGCGGGTTTGCGAATCTTGACATGCCGCAGATCGGCGCCCTTGCCTTCCAGCAGGTTTTCCAGATCGGGCAGATGCGCGCCGTACATGAAGCCGAGATTGAGGTGTTTCTTGAAAGGCGCGATATAACAGAAATGCTGCGACATTTTTTTCGGACCGACGCCATAACCGGCGATCTTCTGCCGCGCCCAGGGCACCTCGGTGATGCCGGGCATGACATCAGCCAGCAGCGCGCGCGCCGCTCGGGCGAGACTCTGAATCTCTGGCGGCGCCTGCGCGATGACGTCTTCAAAGCTGCCGTTGCCGCCGACCGTCTTGATATGCAGTTCGGGCATGTCCGTCCTCCAATTGCGCGCTCCATCGGATTCTAGCCGCGCTTGAGCCGGGCTGTCAACGAGCGCGATTCAAGCCGGGCGCATCAATGCTACAATCCAGGTGACCCGTCCGCCGTCGACATCGAGGCGCAACCATGCCGCTCGTTTCCGTCATCATGCCCGTCTTCAATCGCGAGAAGTATGTCGGCGCGGCGATTGAAAGCATCCTCGCCCAGACCTTCGCCGACTTCGAATTGCTGATCGTCGATGACGCCTCGCAGGATCGCTCGCCCGAGATTATCCGCTCGTACGCGGCGCGCGATGAACGCATCCGCTTTTTCCAGCTGGAGCGCAACCTGAGCCAAGCCGGCGCGCGCAATCATGCCTTGTCGTTGGCGCAAGGCGCGTATATCGCTATGATGGACAGCGATGACCTGAGCTTGCCCGAGCGATTGGAGAAGCAGGTCGACTTTCTGCGCGCCAATCCCGGCATCGGCTGCGTCGGCGTCGGCGCGCGCATGGTTGATGAAGAGTTGACCCCCGGCTTCACTTATCGGTTGCCGCTCGCCCATCCCCTCATCCTGCTTTCCATGTTTGTTGGCGGCTCAGCCATGCTCTATGCGACTATTCTGGCGCGGCGCGAGTTTCTCAGTGAACCTTGCCCCTACGATCCGGCTCTGCTGCCCACGCCGGATTTCGACTTGTTCCTGCGGCTGGTTTGGGAGAAGCGCGTCAAATACGCCAATCTGCCGGCGCTCCTGTATTTGTATCGCCAGCACCAGTCGTCTATCAGCAGCCAGTTTGAAGAATGGCCGCCGGCGCAGCATACGGCTTCCAGGCGGCGCGCGCTCAAGCGACTGTGGGGCGAGGCGCCGGACGAGACGCTCGACCGCTTCATTAAGGTCCGACCAGGCATCAAGCTCGGCTGGGGCGAACGGCGCTTGGCTCGCCGAGACATCAGCCGGCTGATTGAGTCGATGGTCGCCGCCGGCTGGGTTGAACCGGGTGATCAAGCGCTGATGCTGGAGGATATGGAGCGGCGCCTGGAGGGGACGATGCCGCGCTTCTGGCAAATGTTCCGTCATTGGGGGCGGAATCATTTCGGGCGCTGATTCTTGAAGCGATTGCTTTACAATGCGGTGCAGAGACCGATTGACTAGCCGAAAGCAATAACATGACCGCCGACCCGCTTCTGAAGTGGCGCGCTGAATTCCCGATTCTGAGCCGCTGCAATTATCTCATCAGCAATTCGCTCGGCGCTATGCCGCGCGGCGTCTATGACAGCTTGCAAGTCTACGCCGATACCTGGGCGGAGCAGGGCGTCTCCGCCTGGGGCAGCGGTTGGTTTGAGCTGCCGGCGACCGTCGGCGACAAGATCGCTCCTTTGATGGGCGCGGAACCGAATACGGTGCTCGTGCATCAGAACGCCAGCATCGCCAATAGCATCCTCTTCGGCGCGCTGGATTTCAGTGATCCGCGGCGCGACAAGGTGGTCATCACCGAACTGGATTTCCCCAGCGATGTTTACGCTCTGCGCAGCTGGCTGCCCGATCACATGCGCGTCCACATGATCCGCTCGCGCGACGGCGTACACATCGATATCGACGAGCTGCTCGCCGCCATCGACGAATCGACGCGCTTGGTCAGCACCTCGCATGTTCTCTTCCGCAGCGCCTTCATCATGCCGGCGCGGGCGATCACGGAAAAGGCGCACAGCGTCGGCGCGCAGGTCCTCTTCAACGGCTACCACAGCGTCGGCGTCATTCCCGTCGATGTCGGCGCCTGGGATGTCGATTATTACATCGGCGGCGTGCTTAAATGGCTCTGCGGCGGACCGGGCGGCGTATTCATGTATGTGCGGCCCGATCTGCTGCCGACGCTCAAGCCCAAGGTGACCGGCTGGTTCGCCAGCGCATCGCCCTTCGATTTTGACGTCGAGAAGCTCGACCTGCGCGAAGACGCCTATCGCATGATGAACGGCACGCCGGGCATCGCTTCGCTGCACGCCATCCAGCCGGGCGTCGATATCATCGCCCAGGTTGGCGTCGCCGCCATCCGCGAGAAGTCGATGCGGCAGACGGCGCTGATCATCGACCTCGCCGATGAACTGGGCTACGAAGTCGTCTCGCCGCGCAATCCCAAATGGCGCGCTGGCACCGTGACCATCAATCCGCCAAATGCCTATGAAGTGTCGCAGGAGCTGCTGGCGCGCGATATCATGATCGACTTTCGTCCCAAAGCCGGCATCCGCATCGCGCCGCATTTTTACAATACCGATGACGAGATTCGGTGGGCAATGCAAGCCATCCGAGAAATCCTGGCTGATGGATTCACCACAGAGGAAATGAGGATACACAGAGGTCACAGAGGGAGGAAGGGCAGGTGACTCAAGTTGTTGAACGAGATCCATTAACGCGCCGAATTATTGGGGCGGCAATGAATGTGCACAGCGAGTTTGGCGCCGGCCTGCTCGAGAGCGTATATCAGAATGCCCTGTGCATCGAATTACGGACGCAAGGCATTCGCTTTCAGGCGCAGCACGCGATTGACATCAAATATCGCGACCAGCATGTCGGCCATTTGATAGCCGATATCGTGGTCGAAGGGCGCGTAATTCTTGAAATAAAGTCGGTGGAAAAGCTGCAGCCGGTGCACACCGCTCAGTTGATCACCTATCTCAAAGCTACCGGCATAAGCACGGGGCTGCTCATAAACTTCAATGTTCGTCACTTGCGCGAGGGCATAAAACGCGTAGTGAACTAGATGGTCAAGCAGCCACTCTTTCTCTGCGCCATTCATCGTCTCTCTGTGCCCTCTGTGTACCCTCGTTTCCTCTGTGGTAAGGCTTTTACGTCCTCGACAAAATCTCAAGCCCGGGACCGGATAACCCAGCTCGGGCTGGATCTTGGTCAAAGGACGACCGCCGCTTGTCCCACGCTACTTGACAGCCGCGCCTCGTTCCAAGTACGCTATGTGTAGCTTTGCGCCCAGACCGAGCATCGACAAAGGGCAAAAGCGAAGTTCGCATGAAGACGAAGAATGACGAGAAAGTCCGCTCGTGCCGGCTAGCAAGACTCGCGATAGCGCTTACCGGTTTCGCGCTGCTTGCTCCACTCTTGCTGGTATCTTCCCTCCTCGCTCTGCATGATGCTGAAGACATGCGTAAAACGCTGGAGGATCTGCTTGTCAGCCAGCGGTACGAGAATACAGACAGCTACATCATTCTGAATGAACAGTTGATCGAAGAACCTCGGGGCATGCTTTTCGTGGTCGGCTGGCATGACCGCGAAGCCGCTAGCTGCATCGGCCTCATCTGGATAGCGGCGCCCAGTCATTTGTTGGGTCACTATCGCGTGGGCCGCGCGAACGCAAACTGCATCTCCGAGCCGTATTCGATTGATCAATACTGGGGCATGCGCAGCTGGCCCCGCATTCCTTTCAGCGTCGCCTATGGCTTTAGCCGGGAGGCGGCGCGCGTCACGGTCACCTGGCAAGACGACTCCATTACCGAAGCGCAGCCCGTCAACGGCAGCTATCTGGCGGTCAACAGCGCCAAGTCGCGCGTCATTGAATCGGTCGATTTCTTCGACGAATCGGGCGGGCTGCTTCACCGCTTCCCGGACAGCGCCGGGCATTGGAGAGCGGACTCATGAAAGGGCGCGCTGGCTGGCGAAGGTGGTCACGGCGTATCCTGCTTGCGCTATTGATCGCCGTCGCCGTGATGGCGACGCCGTTCTTCGCTCTGCGCCTTATGGGCAGGCTGGCGCTCGCATTGGACGGCCGGCAAGCCAAGGCTGAGGACGCGCTCCGCTCGCTGACCGTCTATCCGCATGGCGGGTTCAGCGCGTTGAAGCCAGAAGATTATGGCTACGAGATTCTGCAGCGTCAAGTCTTGCGTCATCCTTCGGGCCTGCTCTACGCCCTGGGCTGGCGCGATGGGGCGGGCAAAGCCTGCATCGCCAACGCCTTCGTGGAAAAGATCTGGGACAGCTTCGGCGGCTGGAAAGGGCGCGGCGCTTGGGGCCATTGCAGCGTGAGCGACTACAGCGCCTGGATCAGCGGACATGGCGAGTACCAGGGCCTGTCGGTCACCACCGGCTTGAGCGGGGCGGCCGCGCTCGTCAAGGTCACCTGGCTAACGGGTGATGTGACCTTCGTTCAACCGATCAACGGCGCTTATATGTCCGTCCTCTTTCGACACGGCGCGCGCGCCAGCACGGTCGAATTCCTCGACGTAGCCGGAAGCGTCCTGGCCAGCATCCAACCCTACGGCTGAGCGAATCCTTGCTGGCAACATCACATGCGCGCCCGGCTGCTTAGCCGCGCCATTTGAACCTTCCCTCTGCACCCTCTGTGTACCTCGTTTCCTCAGTAGAACCAATAAAGTAATGCAAATTTCACTAAAGCAACGACTTGTAGGGGCGACAGGCGGGCTGTGTCTACGCGCCCTACCATGTCGCCCAAAACCACAAGTCGCAGCGGCAGCGGGCGACCAGATTGGCCGCCCCTACGGGCTCGCTTCTTTTGCATGACTAACTTGGAACTACTTCTGTGGTAATGCTTTTGCCACTTCGCCGCAATCTCAAGCCTTGGGTCGGAAAGCTTTAACCCGACTCTCGTCAGTCGTTAGGTAGGCGCCCTCAATGAGGTCGACGCAGTAAGGAATCGCCGGCATGACCGCGTCCAGGCAGTCGCGGATGGCGCTGGGCTTGCCGGGCAGATTGACGATCAGCGCCTGGCCGCGCACCCCGGCTGTCTGCCGCGAGAGGATGGCGGTCGGCACATATTGCAGCGAGACCTGCCGCATGAGCTCGCCGAAGCCGGGCAGCATCTTCTCGCAGACGGCCTCGGTCGCTTCCGGCGTGATGTCGCGCACGGCTGGTCCGGTGCCGCCGGTCGTCACCACCAGGCTGCAGCCGCGCACGTCGATCATCTCAATCAGCGCCGACTGAATCGCCTCCATTTCATCGGGCACGACCTGAGCGACCGCTTCCCAATCGTTGGTCAGCGCCTCGCTCATGTAATCCCGAATCGCCGGTCCGCCGAGGTCTTCATAGACGCCGCGATGGGCGCGGTCGGAAACGGTCAATATGCCAATTCTCGCGGTCATGTCGCCAGCCTTTCGTATGGAATGACGGCTCTATCTTAGCTATACTGGCGGCCTTTGAGCAATAGGAGCGCAAGAGAAATGAGCGAAGATCGTGACCTAAGAGCGCTGGTCGAAGGCGATGACGGCATCAGCGTATTGCGCGGCGGCGGGAAGAAGCGCGATTGGAACGGTATCCACTATAAGACGGGCTTGTCGAGCAAGAACGTCAACGCCAAGCAACTGTCGATCAATGTCGCCACCATCCCGCCCGGCGGCGTCGCCTACGCCCATATCCACGTCGACTTTGAGGTCATGCTCTACATCGTCGAAGGCGAGGTGCGGCATGAATACGGCGACGGCTGCAAGCAAGTGGTGGACAATAGCGCTGGCGATTTCATCTTCATTGAGCCGGGTATCCCGCACGAGGTCTTCAACTTAAGCGAAAGCGAGCCGGTAGTCGCTTTTGTGGCGCGCTCGACCGCCGATGAATGGGACCAGATCATCCCTTATGACCGAGAGGCTGCCGGGAGCTAGTTCGTCCTCTCCGATTTCCGCGCCGACAAATTGCCTTATTCTCGCATTACCTTCTCAGTAGTTCCAAGTTAGTCATGCGAAAGAAGCGAGCCTCGTAGGGGCGACCAATCTGGTCGCCCGCTGCCGCTGCGACTTGTGGTTTTGGGCGACATGGTAGGGCGCGTAGACACAGCCCGCCTGTCGCCCCTACAAATCGTTGCTTTAGTGAAATTTGCATTACTTTCTTGGTGTTACTTCTGTGCCTCAGTACTTCTTACAAAATTATTTGAAATTGTAGGGGCGACTGACCCGCAGTGTCGGCGGTCGGTGTCTACGCGACCTACGCGCGGCGGTGAGTCGCCCCTACAGCAGGCTGTTTGGGCGGCGTCAAGCCCGCCAGAAGGCCTCGCTCAGGTACTTGTAGGCGTTATCGGGGAAAAGCGTGACCACCGTGCCGCTTTGCTCGCGCTCGGCCAGACCCTCAGCCACGCGCAAGGCACCGATCATAGCGGCCGCCGAGCTGATGCCCACCAGGTAGCCCTCTTCGCGCGCCAGCCGCAGCGCCATCGCATGCGCCTCTTCCGTGCGCACGGACAGCGCCGCATCGGCGAAGCCAGCGTCAAAGATGCCCGGCTTGATCGCCGACTCCATGTGCTTCAAGCCTTCGAGACCGTGGAAGGGCGAATCCGGCTCGACTGACACAATCCGTACAGCGGCGCTGTATTCCTTGAGGCGGCGGCCCGCGCCCATCAGGGTGCCGCTCGTGCCCAAGCCAGCCACAAAATGCGTCGCCGCGCCGGCCGTCTGCCGCCAGATCTCAGCGCCTGTGCCTTGATAATGCGCGCGCCAATTGGCTGGATTGCCGTACTGATCGGCGTAAAAGTAACGGTCGGGCTCGCGAGCGGCCAGCGCTTGCACCGCTTCCAGCGCGCCGTCCGAGCCTTCCAGCGGGTCGGTGAAAACCAGCTCGACATCGTAGGCGCGTAATATGGCGACGCGCTCGGGACTGACGTTCTCCGGCAGGAAGAGCTTGACCGGGTAGTCTTTGGCCGCGCCGATCATGGCGTAGGCGATGCCGGTATTGCCGCTGGTGCTATCGAGGATGGTCTTGCCGGCAAGCAGTTCGCCTGCCGCTTCAGCGCTGCGGATGATGCTGTAGGCGGCGCGGTCCTTGACGCTGCCGCCCGGGTTCTGCCACTCCGCCTTCGCCAGCACGCGAACATCAGCCGGCAGATGTTTGGTCACGCGCCGGAAGCTGAGCAGGGGCGTATTGCCGATCTGTCGCTCAATATCACTCGCGGCGTCGACGGGCGCGTTCTGAGCCTCACGCTCGTAATCGGCGACGATGTTCATACTTGCCTCGAAAGATGTCCAATGCTGTCTCAACAAAAAAGCCAACCTGCATTGGCGCGCGCCTGCCCGGCTTCCGTTGCAGGGCGCCGCGCCTTGATGCCAGTTGACTTCGATCTCGGTCTCGATTGCTGTTGGCTGTTACTTCAGGCGGCTAGGCTCCCGTCCATTCGCAACAACAACAGCAGCAGTTGCGCTTTCGCATCTGGCTTGCCAGTCTCATCCGCTACGCAGAAAGAGCATAGCGACTAACTTGCGCTCTGTCAACTTCGCGTCCCTTTTGGGAGCGGCTAACTTGGCGGCCATGATTTACACAAGGATTGTGTGTAGAGGCGACACTGGTGTCGCCCTCAATTGCCAAGACAGGTTTAGGGCGAGCCTTGGCTCGGCCCTACAAATCGTTAGGGGCGGGCACATCCTTCACAGTAGACACTCCCTCCCTTTTGGCTGCATTCGGCGCGGAAGTCTTGCGCCTCAAGCGTCGTCCCGCTGAGCCGGCGCAGCGAAGCGGAGGCCCGGCAACTCCAGCATGTTTTCGGGGTGGGCAATAGCCAGGCGCTGCCCAAGGCTCTCGTCATACCAGCCGATGTAAATGCTGTGTTCCTTTGTATAACCGGGCGGCAACTGGAACTCATGCCGCGTGATGAAGTTCTCGCCCGCTTTGAAGAAATCGAGGCGCGCCGGCGGATTGCCATCGGCTTGTGCTACGATCTCAAAGGGCGCGTTGGGCTGGTAGGGTTCAGCAAGCGCGATGGCGAAGACGCGCAGATCGCCCGCGATTTCCCGCCGCAGTTGCCATTCCAGTTCCAGAATATGCCCGTCGCTGAAACGCCAGGCGGCGAGGCGGATGGCGTCGCCGAAAACGGCGTCGGCTCTGCGGGCCTCCGCGCCCAGCGACACTGGCGCCTCGGCATCAATGAAGGCGCCTATGGGAATGATATAGGCTTTGACCTGCTCGCCCGACTCCAGAATTGGGCGAATGTCGGCGCCCTTGGGAAAGGCATGCCAGCCGATGTGCAGCCGAACAGCGGAGGCGCCCTCCGCGGCTGCCGGTATCTGCAAAATGTAATCGTCTTTGTAGATGGCGCTCGGCCGCCACCAGGTCGTGGGCAGGCTGCCCCAGCCGGGAAAACTGTCGATGGTCGCCAGCGCTCCGCCTGAGCTGTCGAGAAGGGTGATGAACAAGGCATGCGGCTCGCTTGATTGCGCTGAGGGCTGCCAATACAGCGTAAGCGGGATCTCATCGCCGGGGGACCAGCGCCGCGGCGGTGGCAGCTCGTAGCCGATCAAGCGGATCTCGCCCCAGTGGACATCGACGCGATGCGCTGACGCGGGAAGACCCTCGACCTGCGGCGGGTGATCGTACTGCGGAATGATGTACAGAATGGGCGCGGCGATACTGAATGCCAACATGAGCAGGGCGATTAAGGGAGCGGGCAGCCGAATTGCGCAAATCCCCAGCGCCAGGAGCAGGCTGATAGCGGCGATGGTTGGGAAGAGCAAGCGCCCTTGAGAAGCCGTCGTTTGCAGCGAATACCATATCAGCGAGGCGCCTCCGAGAGCCACCAGCAGACTGAGGGTCATGAATGCGCCCAGGGCAAAGCGGTCACGTCTGATTCGCAGCAGGTGGATGACGAGCCCGACGACCGCGACGATCGACAAGCTGTCCATCGCCTGATAATGCAGCGGGCTGGTAAAGATGCTGAACCAGCCGAACAAGCCCCAATAACTGTAGCGGAAGCCCTCCGATTCATCGGTCAGCAGCTGCAACAAGGACGAGTTGCGGCCGCCATAGTGGTCAATTAGCGCGTTCGTTCCGAATAGCTCGCCGTATAGCATGACGTTGCGCAGATACCACCAGCTGGCGATGACCAGCCAAAACAGCAGCATTGATAAAGCCAAGACGACGAATCCGCGCCGATCTCCTTTGCGCCGCGCCGTGAAAAATGCAGCCGCGCCCACAGCCAATATCGGCGCCAGACCGCTTAATTTCGACAGCGACGCCAGCGCAATCAGCAGGCTGATGAGCAGGCTGCGCCGCGTTTCGAAGCCATCGCGCAGCATCAGAAGCGTTTGCCAGGTGATCAGCGAGACCAGCATGGTCACCAAATTGTCGTTGCTTATGGAAGACGAGACAAACAGGAATTGCGGATTGAAGGCGGCGAGCGCTGTCGCCAAAAGCGCGAACCCGGCCGAACGCGGCTGGATCGTCCTGGCCGATTTGTAAACAGCGTAGACCGTCACCGCGCTCATACTTAGCGTGAGCAGCCGAATGATGGTTAGCGCCAGCGATGTGCCCTCCAGATTTGGCGGATGGGGCTGGCGGTAAAACACTTGATTGCGATTGCCGAGACGCGCCGGATGACCGGCGATGACGAGCGGATTCCGCTGGAAAAAGTCAACAAAATCGGCGGTGTCGATGGCTTGCCAGATCGGCGTCATCAACAAGTAATAGAGTGGAGGTTGGCTGCCTTCGTGGGCAAATAGCTCATCGTGGTCCGGCGATTGGACCGGCAGCGCGCCCCCATGATCCGCTATCCATTTGATGAAGCCGACGTGGTAAATGCTGTCTGGCGATTCAAAATGCGGCGAGGCGTACAGATATGTCAAGCCGACGCAGAAAAACGCCAGCGGCAGCAGCCAGTGGAGCGGCAGCTTTTGCCATGACAACAGACGGCGCATGCCTGCTTTAAGGCCTCGCCAAGTTGAAGTAATCCAATTTGCGCATGGGCTGCTCCGGCGCGAGACTGCCATTCACCAGCATCCATGTTACACTCTGTGGACTTCTAAAGCTATCGTAAGGAAGCGATCTCAACATGCGTCTGGCGATAATCTCGGACATCCACGGGAACTTCCCCGCGCTGCAAGCGGTCCTCGCTGATATGGAGCGCTGCGGCGGCATCGACCTGATCTGGTGCCTGGGCGATCTGGCCGCGCTGGGCGGGCAGCCTCACGAGTGCGTGCAAGCGCTCTTGGCGCTGCGCGAGCGGCACGGCGAGGACAAGTGCAAAATTATCGGCGGCAACACCGATCGCTATCTCGTGACCGGCGCGCGCATCGCCTTCTCCCCGCCAACGGAAGCGGAAGATTTCCCAGCCTATCGCGACAATATCCTGAGCATGAGCGCCATCAATGCCTGGAACATGGAGGCCCTGAGCTGGGACGACTTTAGCTTGCTGCGCGAAATCCTAGGGCGCGAACTGAAGCTGCCGGTCGCAGGCTATGGTTCAGTGATTGGCTTCCATGCCATACCCGGCGACGATGAGTCGACGGCGCTGATGCCCGAGAGCGCGGACGAAGAAGCGGCTGACGCGCTGCTCGATCGCGGCGGGCGGCTGGCGCTCGCGGGTCACACGCATCTGGCGATGGATCGTCAGGTCGGCGGCTGGCGCGTGATCAACCCGGGCAGCGTGGGTCTGTCGTTCGGGAATCCGGGCGTCGCCGAATGGGCGCTGCTGGAGTGGCGCGAGGGCGCGCTGCATGTCGATCTGCGGCGCCTGCCCTACGATGTGGCTGGAACGCTGCAAGAGTGGGGGCGCTTGGGTCATCCTGAAATCGACTGGATAGGCTCGAAACTGACCGGTTGAGGCAAAGCGAAGCTCGTGAACCGGAAGCTATTCTTCGCCTTCGGATTTTGCCTGTGGCTGCTGGCGACAGTCCTGTTTCGCTTGGCTGCTGTTCGCCTAGGCCAGTGTGCTGGCGGCCGCCTTCGCGCTCTTCAGCGATTAGTCATCAATCAGGATTATCCGGGGCTTGCGCAGCCAAAAGCCGAGCGCATAGGTCAATATCCCGGCCGCGACCGCTAGCAGGCAGATGATCCAAACGACGGTAAGCGGCAGCAGCAGCTCCCGCAGAGCCTCCGCGTCTACGATGCCGACTCGGCGCAGGTAGATTTCCACGACGCCGCGGCCTGCTTGCGTGATAGCCGCCAGACCGACGCCAAAGACCATCAGCCAGAGCGGCGTATAACCGGTCACGCGCTGGTTGTCGCCGCGCAGGGTCGACGCCGCCTCATTGACAAACCCCAACACGATCGCCAGCAGCGCCCAGCGAGCCAGCCAATCCTGAGCGGCAGCCAGGTCGGTCCCGCGCATCGCCGCATTGATCGCCGGCTGGCTGCTGAGCGTTCCCAGGAAGCCGCCGCCGACCAGCCAGAACAGGGTCGCCAGCGCGATCCAGTGGGTCGCCAGCGTCGCGTTCTCGTTCCGGCTAGCGAGCGCGCGGTAGCTGTGCCCAGCCAGGATCATATAGCAGAGCGGGACGAGCGCAGCCGCGCCGACGGCGATGACCGGCGGCAGTCCCAGGCGTCCCAGGCTGATCAGCCCGCCGGCGAGGAATACCAGCACTGCCACAATACGCAGGCCCTCTTGCAACCATTCGTCATCGACCCGGCTATAGCGCCGCATCAGCCAAAACATGACGCTCAGCCCGGCGATGGGGTAGGCGACCTGGATGCGAAAAGCGCGCGCCGCGTCGAGCGCCTGGCCCGCGAGCGGCTGCGCCCCGAGAAAGCTGACGGCGATGAGCAGCAAGCCAATCTGCCAGACGCGCAAAAAAACGGATGTCTCTCCACGGCGGTAGCTGGCCGCCAGCGCAATGAGCGCGAGAAACGCGGCTGCCAACTCCAGCGCTCCCGCAAAATCAAAGGGAGTGAGGGTGAGCGATGCGATGACCAGCGCCGTCCAGAGCCGCCCCAGCCACGGCGCCCGTTCGACGCTCAGTTCGGCGCCCGCCAGCATGATGCCAGCGCTGATCAACCCGCCGAGCGTGACCAGCTCGAATAGTCGCCGCGTGGCTTGGCTAAGCGTCGACTGCTCGGCGACATCCGCGAGCGGACTCGCCGGCAACTGGGTTAATGCGGAGAAGCAGAAGCCGACGCCAACGATGACGAGCAGCAGCACGATTCGCGTCAGCAGGCGATAGAGCGCCAGCCCCCGCCGCGATAGCTGAATACCGCCGCGCCTCATTCGCTTCCGCGCTTCAGCCGATAAACCGCCGCCGCGCCATGATCGAAGATCTCGGCCGTCTCGAAAGCCAATTCATAGCGCGCCTCGACAATTGCTAGCAAGCGCCCGATGCCCGGCTGTCCCGCCGGCGTCAAGTCGGGGAAGACGATGATCCAGGTCGGCGGCGCGTCTTCCCATTCCTCCGTCAGCGTCCGCAGCACGCGATCGGGCCTAAAATACCAGCGCCAGCCTTTGACCCAGAGGCCCGGCGGGAGCAGGCCCGTCAGCGGATGCAGTTGCGGCGTGCTGTCGGTTTCGGGCAGGACGAAAAGCGTATCACCGGCGTCCGCTCGCTTGCGGAGCTCAGCCGCCAGCGGACGGAACTCGTCGTAGGCGAGGATTGCGCCCGCGCCCACCGGCGTCGGCAAATAACTGACGGCGCCCGTCCAAAGCCAGCCGAGACCGCCGGCAAAGAGCAAACCGGCCAGGGCGGCGCGAGGCGCGTCCCAAGCCGGGCGATCGGCGAGCGGCGGCAATATCCGCGCCAGAACGACGCCCGACATGGCGGCCGCCAAGGGCAGGTGCGCCATGACGTGGTTTTCGCCGACGCGCGGATAAAGCAGCGCCAGCGTCGACAGCCAGAATGCAACAAGGATGAGCTGCCGCCTATCGCCCCGCAGCGCGAGCGCGGCGAAGGGGAAGACGAGCGCGTTGCTCACCAGCAGCTTGCGGAACAAATCGCCATCGAGCGGCACGCCCTCCATCGCGCCGCTGAGATTGAAAGTCCAATTCCAGAATATGTAGCTTTCGAGCAGCCCCGCCCCCCATAAGGCGATCCATTGCAGCAGCGGCAGGGCGAGCGCGGCGGCTGCGTAAATCAGGACCGAGCGCCGCCCTTCGCTCAGAAGCAGCCAGGCGCCCATCAATACGAGGGGCAGCCAAGCATGTTGCTTGAATAGCGTCGCCGCGCCCATCAGCAAGCCGGCGACTGCGATATGCCCCGCGGTTCGGCGCTCATGATCGCGGCAATACGCGACAAGCGCGCCCAAAACGCAGAGCGCCAGCAGCGTGTCGAAATAGAGCAGCACATTGCCATAGACCGGCACCCACCAGGCATAGGCGGCCGCGCCGAGCAAACCCGCCCATTCATCGTCCGCCACTTGCTTCGCAAGCAGAAACACCAGCGCGGTTGATGCGATTACCAGCAGGATGTTGAGCATCTTGACGAGGGCGCCCGGGTCGATGTCGATGAGCGCGATGGCGGCCGCCGCCAGCAGCGAGCTGCCGGGAGCGTGCTGTTCCCAGATGTCGCCGAAGAGCGTCATGCCCTGATTCATCATCCAGGGGATGGCGACTTGACCCGAATGGGCGGCCGGCGCCAGCCAAAACAGGTGCGTGAGGATTTGCAGGTTGAGCAGGGCGACAAGCAGGCGGCGCGGCAAGGCGGCCTCCCCTTTGTGGCAATGCGAGCGTCGAGCCTGGTTCATCGTAGCAGACGCGGATAAAACCTGTCTAGCATTAAGGGTCGCTTGCGGGCGCGCCGAAAACCGTTACAGTAGCAGTGATGACTGGTCTCACAGCTTGAGCTTGGACATTGGCTGCCTTTGAAGACAACTACTTCGAACAGGGCTTGCGGCTGCTGGATGGCGGCGACTTTGACGAAGCGGTCGCCATGTTTGACCGCGCCATCAAGCTGGGTCTGGGCGATTTGGCTGCCATCCATGTTTGTCGCGGCGAGGCGCTGGCGGGGCTAGGTCGTTGGGAAGCCGCCATCGAAAGCGTCAACGCCGCGCTTGCGATCGAGCCCTATCTGGCGGCCGCCTATTATGAGCGCGGGCTAATCCGCAGCCAGCAAGGCGACTTCGACCTGGCGATAAACGACTACACGATGGCGATTCATATCGAGCCCGATTTCGCGGAAGCCTATTTCAGTCGGGCGCTGGCTTACGAAGAGCGCAAGCGCTACGCCGAAGCCGAAGCCGATCTGACGCGAGCGCTGGACTTGAATCCGCAGGAGTTGGGCGCCTATGAAGCGCGCGGGCGCGTCCGGGCGGCGCACTTCAATTTCGACGGCGCCATCGCCGATTTAAGCGCCTACCTGCGCAGCGGCGGCGGCAAGCAGTTCGACAACCACAGCGAGACGCAGGGTTACCTGCTGATCTTGCGCGCGCAGCGGCTGCTGTGGCGGCTGATTCCGAAGCGGGGGCGGGGCGGGTAAGCGAAACGTTGCAATAGTCATGTCAGTAGAGTATTGTTTGCTTGAAGCCGACCCTCAAGCAGCCGAGTCTGGAGAGCAAATCAATGGAAGCTAAACCGCGAATCAAGGAGCGCGCGCAGGCATCCGAAGCGGACATGGCCGCCCAAGCGGAGTTTCTCGAAGATATCCAGGTCAGCTTGAAAGAAATGCAAGAGGGCAAAGTCCTGCCGGCCGAAGAGGCGCTGAATCTGATTGAACTGGGCTCGGACGACGATGAGCTTGAAAGTCGTCTTCCCCAATAGGTTTACGAGGAAAGCAAATCGTCTCGCCCGCAAGCATCGGTCGTTAACTGAGGGACTTCGCGCCTTACATGAGCAACTTTCCACAGGAGAAAGACCCGGCGACCGGTTGGTTGGCGTGGGCGTCGAAGTATATAAAACTCGCCTGGCGAATCCCTCTGGGCGTAGAGGGAAGTCCGGAGGATTTCGTGTTGCCTATCATATTGGGCTCAATCAGATAACTCTGCTAGCGGTTTGCCTTAAGCCCAAGTGCGATGAAGTTAGACCGCAGCAAACCCGCCAAATCCTTAGAGAACTCGGCTTGAGTTAACGGGTTCAGGTCTCTGCTATAAAAGCTTCAAACATGACAAGCGATGGCGGCGAAACGCCGGGCTACATCCTAGTCCTGCGGGATATGGTCGCGCCAGACCTTGAGAAACTCGCGCTTGAGCAGTTCGAAGCGGTCCAATAGAAATTCTTCAAAGCTATCCTTGGTTACAGGTCGGGGCAACATGCTAGCGGGACAGAGCAACATGATTTCATATTCGAGTAGCTGACGCGCTTGCTCTTCCTGCGTAATCTCCCCGCGTCGGCGCTTGTCCTGCAATAGCACGTCAAAGGTTTGTACATTGTGCCTCAACTCGCCGGCTTGCTTTAGCAGAGCCAGATTGCCAACAGTGTTTATCGGCCATTCGTCGCCTTCGACCATCTGCGATTGAAGCAGCGCGACTGGCAGGATGTGCTCAACGTGATAAGACTTGGCTTTCGCCATCTTGTTTACAAAGATGTACTTCAGCAACAGATATTCAGGGCGCGAGTCTCGAATATGCCGTTTCGCCTCCTTTGAATGTACCAAGCTGACCTGGCTGTCGTAATACCAGTCGTCCAGCACTTGCTCCCACCGTTGTACTGTGGGTGGCGCGGCGTCCACATATCGCAGGCTTCTAACGGCGTCGAAGAGCTTGCTGTCGCCCGAGCCGCGCCAGTCATCATGCAGAATTTCGTATAGATAGAACATCGGTAGCTTCCGCTTCAGCTTGCGCCGGTCGGCTCGCCAATCGTCGTTGTCAGAAAGATCGCGTTTGCCATATTTCACCTGGAATGCGGTCGCAATCATGGAAACAATCATCATCTCGCTGTGGTAGATTGGTCCTAGTTTGCGCCCATATTGCGGCATAGCGAGGACTGGCTTTAGTATGCCGTCAACGAAGCGAGTCGATTCCAGCAGGCAACGCTCCAATTCCGCCCAAGGCAAGTCGCCGATCTCTTGCGGCAGATTGGCCATCTCTTGCAGTCGTAGCCCCATGCAGGCCGTCAGCAGGTTGAATCCCGCCGAGCTCGGTCGGTCATCCTTGACCGGTTTGAAAAGCCTCGGGAATTTCTCCGCTAGATACTGGCCCAGCCCAAACAGATAATCAAAAAGGGTGTAGGTTCGATTGCGACGCGACTCGTCGTCCGGCGCTTCTTCCGAGACGTCCAAAGTGAAGCCTTCATCTTCGAGCGTCTCATATTTTTTCCAGATTGCCTCGATTACTTCGGTGTTGGCAATAAGCTGACGATGATCTATCCATTGAGCAGCGTAGATCTCGTATCGGCTCAGCACAGTTCCTTTCGAGTTGAGCAATTCAAATACAGTTGGAAGCTCGGAAGAAGAGCCGCCGTAGATGAGAACCGGAATTTTCGCATTCAGCACCAATTTGACTTCGTTGCTGACGGCATCGAGAAAACCGCCAAGATAAGTCGTGAATTCTTGATTGCGGTTGAGTTCAAAGTAGAGGTCTCGATACAGAATAGAATCGGGCGAATATTTGAGTACCTTCTCAATAAGCGCTTCTACCAAGTTTTCCGTTCGCCAGCCGTCACGGGCGTCGTAGCTCTTATTTCCCTTGACCCAGTCGACAATGGTCTGTCGAATTCTGTCTTTGTAGTCATCGCTTGATTTACTCAGGTGTTTGGCAATCGCGTCGACAAAATCATCTTCCAGGTCCGCCCGTGTGAAATACCCGTTCTGATATTCGACGTAGCTCTTGAGAGCTTGCGTTCGCTGCAAGCCGTCTATCAGGTTGTAGTATCGCATGCCGTCGGCGGCCGCCTGTCCTCGAGCGACATCCTCGTAAATTAGAATAGAACCAAATGGGAAGCCCTTCTTTATGGAGTCAATCAGATTCTTGCGTGTTGCTTGGCTCCATACCAGACGACGCTGAAACTCCGGGATTGTTACCCGGCTGTTGCCGGAAGGATTACTCGACACAGCGTCCATCAGTTTGCTTACAGGCCAAATGTCGATATCAACTGCATTTCGATAGGCGGGCATTCGATAAACTCCAATAGCTCCGATCCAAAGAACGCGAGAACACGTCTCGCGCTCAACTCATTCAATTGGATCAGATCATTCGCGGCTTGTCAAACCTCTCGGGAGTGCATGGGAGTCGAACCCACCAGCGCCTGCGCTGCGCAACCGCTCACCGATTTTGAAGACCGGGGCGTCCACCGGGACACATCCACCCCCTCGCACGCCGATTATAGTTCCATGCCCTGAGGAGTCAAAGTCCCTCCCTCATTTTGGGGGAGGGATTTAGGGTAGGGGGCGAGCGAAGCCCCTACTTCAAGTCGGCGATAGGCGCTATCATGTGAGCAAAGCCAGCCCAGCAAAGGAGAAGCCCATGCCCGCCTACCTCTTGGTGCGCGCCACGGTGACCGACATGCAGCAGTATCAGCAATACATGAAGCGGACGCCCGCCATCGTCGAGAAGTACGGCGGGACCTTTCTCGTGCGCGGCGGCGACAAAGTCATCCTCGAAGGACCCGAGTCGCCCGAGCGCATCGTCCTGCTCAAGTTCGACAGCGTCGAGGCGGCGCAGCGCATGTACAATTCGGCGGAATACCAGGCGGCTATCCAAGTGCGCGCGGACGCTGCCGAAGCCTCCTTCATCGTCCTGGACGGCGTCCATTAGTTTAGGTGGTTTTTATGACAACGGGCGACTCACCGAGGCGCCCCTACAGATTCCTCTAAGGATCGGGGGTGGGCGCTTTGAAACTCGTCCTATTCGACATTGACGGCACGCTGCTCATCAGCCGCGGCATCGGGCGCGAAGCCAAGCGGCGCGCCATGCTGGAATGCTTCGGCAGGACCGGCGACCTGGACAATCACGTCTTCGGCGGCAAGACCGATTGGGGCATTGCCGCCGAGCTGCTTGCGCCCTACGGCATCACATCAGCCGAGGTCGGTCGGGCGATGCCAGGCTACGAGGCGCTGATGGCGCGCCACATGCGCGAGATCCGCGGCGACTACCGCGCCGACGCCCTCCCGCAGGCTTTGGAGCTGGTCTGCGCGCTGCGCGACCGCGAAGACGCCCTCGTCGGTTTGGTCACCGGCAATACGGGCAAGACGGCCGCCATCAAGTTGGAGATGGCCGGCTTCGATCCCGAATGGTTCGCGGTCGGCGCCTTTGGGCATGAATCGGCCGAGCGCGCGCATCTGACGCGGCTGGCGCTGGCGCGGGCGCAGGAGATTGCCGGGCGCGCGTTCAAAGCCGCGGACGTGATCGTGATCGGCGATACGCCGGCCGATATTGAGGCGGCGCGCGCGATTGACGCGGTCGCAGTCGCCGTCTGCACCGGCTACGTTTCGCGCGAAGAATTGAGTTGCAGCGATCCTGATTTCTTGCTGGCCGATTTGAGCGCCTTTTTCGAACTGATTCAGATATGACAGGCGCGAAAAAAGTCCTTCTCTCTTGATGGGGGAGGGATTTAGGGTGGGGGTTTCCGCGCATGCAGATTCGGACGCCGAAGAAATATCGCGGGGTGCAGCGGCGCAGTGTGATCGGCTGCCGCCGCATCGCCTTTTTCCTCCTCATGCTTGCCTTGATCGCGGCTGGGATCGGTATCGCCCTCAACCGCGCGACCCTGGCGCCCATCGTGCAAGCCGTCGTCTTCGATTTCATTCGTCAACTCGAAGAGAGCGCGGCGACAATGGCGGCGCCCGCGCCAACGCCAAGTCCCGACCCGCGCAACAGCCTGGTCGAAGCCAACAACTATTGGCTTAGCGGCGCGCTCGACCAAGCGACCGATATCTACCTCGAAGTCGCGGACGCAATGCCCAATTCTGTTGAGATCTTTCGCCGCATCGCCATCGGCCTTATCAACGAAAGCCGCTACGACGAAGCGGTGGCTTATGGCGCGCGAGCCATCAGCGCCGATCCCTTCAACGCCGACGCCTGGGCGATAACCGCTTGGGCGCTGGACTGGAACCAAAGCGCGCTCGACGCCTTGGCCTATGCCATGCACGCGCTCAAGTTGGCGCCGGATAGCAGCCGCGCGAGCGCCTATCTGGCTGAGGTGTACAATAGCCTGGGCCAGCCGGAGCGCGCCGCTCTGCTCGTGGACGACTTGCTGGAGGCCGATCCCGACAGCGCCGAAGGCATTCGCGCGCGCGGCTTAATCCGTTGGACCCGCAACGACTTCGCCGGCGCGCTGGACGATTTCAAGACCGCCTACCGTCTGGCGGACAATATGAATCTCATCGCCATCGACATCGCTATCATTGAAAAAGATCTCGGCAATTTCGAGACGGCAAAGGACTTTTTGCAGCAGGTTGTGGACGCCAATCCCTACAATCCGCGCGCGCTCTTTCGCCTGGGCGAAATCGCCGTGAGCTTTGAAGGCAATCCGGCGCAGGCTTTGCGATATCTGCAAGACTGCGTCGACTTGAACCCGAGCTATCTATATTGCCACTTCATGCTGGGGCGCGCGCAGGAGCGGCTCGGTTCGATTGAAGAAGCGGCGGCTTCCTTTGAAAAAGCTATCGAATTGGGAAGCGACAATCCCCAGCACTACTATTGGGCTGGCTATTCCCAGATCCTGCTCGGCAATTGCGCGCGCGCCATGGCCTACCTCGAGCCGGGCTTGCGTCTGGCGTTGCGAAGCAACCCGCCCAGATTCGCCGCCGATATTGAAGCGGTGATCACCGACTGCGATCCCGCCTTCATAGGGCGGGCCGCCTCCGAGGGAGGGTAGTTGGTTGAACTCCGCGCGCATCCTGGTGATATTGCCGGCGCTGAATGAAGAGCGCAACATCGCCCGTACCGTGCGCGGCATTCGGCAACAACTGCCCGGCGCCGATCTCCTGGTCGTGAATGACGGCTCCAGCGACGACACGGCGGCGGTGGCGCGGGCGGCTGGCGCGCAATCGCTGGATCTCCCCTACAACCTGGGCATTGGGGCGGCCGTGCAAGCCGGCTTCCAATTCGCTCGCGCGCATCAGTACGACATTGTGCTGCGCAATGACGGCGATGGCCAGCATGAGCCCGAAGCCAATGCCGACCTGCTCCGCTGTCTGGAATCGACGGATGTCGATGTGGTCATCGGCTCCCGCTTCATTGACGCGCGCGGAGATTACGGCACGCCTCTACTGCGGCGGCTGGGCAGTGCCATCCTGGCGCGCTTGCTCACTCGGATCATCGGCCAGCGCGTCACCGACCCGACCTCGGGCTGCGCCGCCTTCAATCGCCGCGCCATCGACCTATTCGCCCAGGCCTATCCCCACGATTATCCCGAGCCGGAAGCGATTCTGATGCTGCATCGCAGCGGTCTGCGCCAAATGGAAGCGCCCGTGCGCATGATCCCGCGTCAACATGGCGACTCGTCGATTACGCCCTTGCGCTCGGTCTATTACATGGTCAAAGTCATCCTGGCGATCTTGATTAACGTATTGCGCCGGAGCCGCGTAGATCAATAGGGCAGGCGCGCCATTCCAAAATCAGTTATCGAACGAAGATTAGATTGTACATTCCCAACGTCGACGAGTATAATCCCGTTGCCAAATCTACAAATGTGGCAATTCACAACTTTAGAAAGGAAGCGACATGAGAGTCAAACTCACCCATTAGCTGTCTTGTTCATTCTCAGCACGCTCTTCGGCGGCGCTGCGATGGCGCAAGACATGAGCGAAGTCACCATTCTCTATTGGCAGGCTAGCTCAATCCTCAATCCCTATTTGTCCAGCGGCACCAAAGACATAGACGCCTCGTCCATCGTGCTTGAGCCGCTCGCCAACATCTCGCCTGCTGGCACGATGGTGCCGGTGCTGGCGGCCGAAATCCCGACGCTGGATAACGGCGGCGTCTCCGAAGACCTGACCTCGATCACCTGGACGCTGAAGGATGGCGTCCTCTGGTCGGATGGCAGTCCCGTCACGGCTGAGGACGTCATCTTCACCTGGGAATACTGCACGCATCCCGACGCCGGCTGCACCTATGACGACTCTTTTGACGGCGTCGTCAGCGTCGAAGACGCCGGCATGAACCAGGTCAAGATCACCTTTGACGCTCCCAAGCCCTATCCCTACCTGCCCTTCGTCACGCAGACGACCCCGATCATTCAGAAGGCGCAGTTTGGCGACTGCCTGGGCGCCAACATGTCCGCCTGCAGCGACGCCAACTTCGGTCCCATCGGCACTGGTCCCTTCATGGTTGAGGACTTCCGCCCCAACGATGTCGTGACTTACGTTCGCAACCCGAACTTCCGTGACGCCGATATGGGCAAGCCCGCCTTCGACCGCGTCGTCTTCAAGGGCGGCGGCGATGCCGAATCGGCCGCGCGCGCCGTATTGGAAACGGGCGAAGCCGATTACGCCTGGAACTTGCAGGTATCGCCGGCTGTTCTGAACGCCATGGAAGCGGCCGGCAACGGCACGGTCATCGTCGCTTACGGGCAGGCGATGGAGCGCATCCTGATCAACTTCACCGATCCCAGCCCGGACAATCCGAATCGTTCGGTTTGGATGCCCGATGGCGCCAACGCCCATCCCTTCCTCAGCAACAAGACGATTCGCCAGGCGATGTCGATGGCGATTGACCGCAATATCAGCGCGTCGGTATTCTTCGGCGGCGACCCGGCCAGCCCCGACACCTTCCAGAAGTTTTACTCCGATGTTCAGATGTACACGAGCGGTTCATCAAGCACGGATATGGAAGGCCAGATGCAGAATTACCGCTGCGGCGAATGGCCCTCGCCGGATAACAACTGGCTCGGCTCGAATATCCTGCGCTGGTGCAACGAGGAATACGACGCCGTATTCGAGGAATATGTCAGCACTGGCGGCGTTGAAGCGCGCGCTGAATATGTCATTCGCTTGAATGACATCATGATCCAGGACTACGCGCAGCTGCCCTTGGTCTATCGTTCCTCGGCCGCCTCCGCGGTTTCCAACAGCCTCGGCGGCGTGGAGATCAACGGCTGGGATTCGGAGATGTGGAATATCGAAGACTGGTACCGCGCCGATATGTAATCGGCTCTGGTCGACAATCTTCAAGGAGAGGCGTAGCCATGCTGCGCCTCTTTTCAATACCAGTATCGTAGGGGCGAGGCGCTAACTCGCCCTTGCGGATTTCCACAAATTGGCCTTGGGATTTGCCTAATCGAATCATTATTCGGTATAATTCGCGCGTTGCACAATCGGTAATCGTGAAATCTATCTGTGAGGACGAAATGAAGACGAAACTATCCCTTGTATTGATCATAGTGATGGCGCTTGCGGCATTTGCCGGCGCGTCCATCGCCCAAAGCGAAGACACCGTGAATATCCTGTTTTGGCAGGCGGCGTCTCACCTCAACCCGTATCTCGGCAACGGCACCAAAGAGTTTGAGGCGGCGGCGCTCGTGCTTGAGCCATTAGCGCGTTATGACCCGGACGGCGTCATGGTGCCCTGGCTGGTGGACGAGATCCCGACAGTCGCCAATGGTGGGGTGGCCGAAGACTTGACCTCAATCATCTGGACATTGAGCGAAGGCATTACCTGGTCCGATGGCAGTCCCTTGACTGCCCACGATGTCGTGTTCAGCGGTGAATTCTGCATGAACCCGGACACGGGCTGCACTGTTCTATCGCAATTCGCCAATGTGGAATCCATCGAAGCCTTGGATGACTTGACGGTCCGCATCAACTTTGACGCGCCCAAGCCCTTCGCCTACGGCGCATTTGTCGGTTACTTCACACCCATCATCCAAAAGGCGCAGTTTGAGGGCTGCATGGGCGCGGCCGCTTTGGGCTGCAACGAGCAGAACTTCGCTCCGATTGGCACTGGACCCTTCGTGGTCGAGGACTTCCGCACCAACGATGTTGTAACGTACACCGCCAACCCCAACTTCCGCGTTGAGGGGCAGCCATACTTCTCGCGCGCGGTATTCAAGGGCGGCGGCGACGCCGAATCAGCGGCGCGCGCAGTCTTGGAGACGGGCGAAGCCGATTACGCCTGGAACTTGCAGATTTCGCCCCAGGTCTTGAACGCGATGGAAGCGGCCGGTGAAGGCACGGTCATCGTCGCCTTCGCCACCGATGTCGAGCGCTTGATCATAAACCACACGAATCCAGACCCGATGCTGGGCGAGGATATGCGCTCGGTATGGATGGAAGACGGCAGCAACGGCCACCCCTTCTTGCAGGTTCCGGCGGTCTGGCAAGCGATGTCGAAAGCCATCGACCGCAGCGTCATCGCTGGTCAGCTCTATGGCGCCGGCGGCACGCCGACTTGCAATGTCCTGCCGGGCCCCCCCATTTACGCATCGCCAAACAATGACGATTGCCTGACGCAGGATGTCGATGCCGCCAATGCCATGCTGGATGAAGCCGGCATCGTCGACAGCGATGGCGATGGCATCCGCGAATACATGGGTACCCCGTTGATGGTCTCCTACCAGACCTCGACCAACGCCGTGCGCCAGAACACACAGGCGCTGATCAAGCAATGGTGGTCCGAAATCGGCATCGATACTGAGCTGCGCAACATCGACGCCGCCGTCTTCTTCGGTGGCGATATCGCCAGCCCCGATACCTACTCGAAGTTTTACACCGATATCGAGATGTACACCAATGGCTCCAACGGCACCGATCCGGAAACCTACATGGGCAACTGGCGCACCACCGAAATCGTGGGACCGCACAACAGTTGGAATGGCTCGAACATCCCGCGTTGGTACAACGAGGATTACGATGCCCTGCTCGAGCAGATAGCGCAGACGGCCGTCCTCGAAGAGCGCGCTTCCCTGGCCATCCAGATGAACGACATGCTGGTGCAGAACGGCGTCATGATCCCGCTGGTCTATCGCGGCAGCGTCTCAGCCTATCACAACAGCGTCAGCGGCGTCGCCATGAACGCCTGGGATTCCGAGCTTTGGAATATCGCCGATTGGACGCGCAGCATGTAGCGTCATACGCAGGCAATGTCGCCTTTCTCCCTTAGCCAGGAGAAGGGCGACACTTTTTTCTTTTGAACTACAGAGAACGCAGAGAGCGCAGAGAATTGAATGAAGGGAGCGCGGCGGAGGAGCAGGACCCGCTCACGTACAAGATTATTGGCGCTGCCATTGAAGTGCGCAGCCGGATTGGCGCTGGTCTCTTGGAGAGCCTGTATGAAGAGGCTTACTGCGTTGAATTGGAACACAGACATCTACAGTACGAAAGGCAGAAACCGCTCGCGGTTCGCTATCGCGGCCGCAAAATCGGTACATTCAGAATAGACCTCGTCGTAGAAAATGAGGTTATTGTAGAATTGAAGTCAGTAAAGGAACTTGCTCCCATACATTCGACGCAAATTATTTCGTATATGAAGATTACGGGTTTAACCAGGGGGCTGCTAATCAATTTTAATGTGAAGCAATTGACAAAGGGCGGCATAAAGCGCTTCGTAAATCTTGAATAATCTCTGTGATCTCTGCGGTCTCTGTAGTTCAATAGTTTTCGCAGAGATGGGCAAGGCAATCTCATGGGCAAATACATCGTTCGAAGGCTCCTGACCGCCATACCAACGATACTAGTGATTAGTTTTATTATCTTCGCTATTTTAGAATTATCCCCCAGCGACCCGACCGGCAACCTGCCGCTGACCATTCCGCCTGAAGTGCGCGCCAAGATCCGCGAAGCGCTCGGCGCGGACGACCCCTTCGTGGTCAAGTACGTGAAGTGGCTGAATCAATTCTTCATCGCCGAGCCGCTGAACTTCGCCGAAACGGTCTTCGGCATTACCTTGCCCGGCTCGGAAGAGCGCACGCGCGTCATCTCCTGGGCGACGCGGGGACCCGTCATCGACATCATCGCCGAGCGCCTGCCGCAGACGCTCTGGGTGGTGGGCTCTTCTTATATCCTCGGCGTCATGATCGCGGTGCCGGTCGGCGTTTTTTCCGCTTATCGGCAGTATTCCATCTTCGACCAGGTCGGCACCTTCTTGATGATGGTCGGCTTCTCCGTGCCGACCTTCTTCACCGGCTTGATGTTCATCATCATCTTCAGCGTCAATCTCAAATGGTTCCCATCGGTCTACGACACAACACTGGTGGTGACCGATATCGAGACGCTCAAGCGGCAGCTGCTGCAGATGATCATGCCGGTCACTGTGCTGACGCTCTACACCACCGCGCAGATGAGCCGCTACACGCGCGCCTCGACGCTGGAGAACTTGCAGCAGGATTACATCCGCACGGCGCGCTCCAAGGGCTTGACTGAACGGACGGTGGTGACCCGCCATGCCGTGCGCAACAGCCTGATACCGGTCGTCACGTTGATCGCCCTGGGCATCCCCGGCATCTTCGCCGGCGCCTTGATTACCGAGCAGATTTTCCGCGTGAACGGCATCGGGCAATATCTGATCATCGCGATTCAAGGCGGCGACCTGCCCACCGTGCAGACGGTGACATTCATATTCGCTGTGCTGGTCGTGCTCTTCAACATCGTCGCCGATGTGCTATACGGGATCCTTGATCCCCGCGTCAGCTATACATAGACGGAATGATGGGCTGCGATTATGACCGCAAAAGCCAAGGCGAAACCGGTCCAACTCGAAGCGGCTGATATGGTCAAGGCGCGGACTTTCGTCGGCGACGCCTGGAATCAGTTCCGCAAACACAAGCTGGCGATGATCGCCATCGGCGTGCTGGCGGTGATCATCCTGGGTGTCCTGATCGGACCCCTTATCTGGACCTTGGATCCCGAGTACATTGACATCATCGACGCCTATCAGCTGTCGTCGCCGGAGCATCCCTGGGGCACGGACAGCCTGGGGCGCGATACGCTGGCGCGCGCGCTGCAGGGCGGGCGGGTCTCGCTGATGATCGGCGTGTCGGCCATGCTCGTATCGATCACCATCGGTACGGTCATCGGCTTGGCGTCGGGTTACTTCCGGCGTCTCGACAATCCGCTGATGCGCATGACCGATATTTTTATCGCCTTGCCGCAGTTGCCGCTGCTGCTGGTCTTGATGATGCTCTTCCGCGAGCCGCTGAAAGCTTCCTTCGGCGTTGAAGGCGGCGTCTTCATTTTGATGGTCTCCGTCATCGGCGGGCTGCAGTGGATGCCGACGGCGCGTCTCGTGCGCGGCGAAGTGCTGACCGTGAAATCGCGCGAGTTCATCACCGCCGCCACCGCGGTCGGCTCGCAGGACGGTCGGATTCTCGCCAGCCATATCCTGCCCAATGTGATGAGCCCGGTCATCGTCGCCGCCACCTTCAGCATCGCCAGCGCCATTATCACCGAATCGGCGTTGTCCTTCCTCGGCTTGGGCTTCCCGCCCGACTTCCCGACCTGGGGGCGCCTGCTCTTTGACGGCAAGGATTACCTGACGATCACCTGGACGCTGGTGTTCTGGCCCGGGCTCTTGATCTCGCTGACGGTGCTCTGCGTCAATTTCATCGGCGATGGTTTGCGCGACGCGCTGGATCCAAGGTTGCGGAAGTAAGCGCCGCTGCGAAGCATGTAGGCGAGGTCCGCCCATGCCCTATATCAAACAGATCACAATCGACCAAGCCACGGGCTTGGTAAAGAAAGAACTGGAAAAAGCGATTCAGCGCGCGGGCCGCGTCTGGAATATCGTGCAGATCATGTCGCTGAACGGGCGCGTGATGAAGTCCTCGATGGAGATGTACGGCGCGACCATGTTCGCCGAATCGCCCTTGACGCGCCGGCAACGCGAGATGCTGGCTGTCGTCGTCAGCAAAGTCAATCACTGCGTCTACTGAATTCGCTCTCATGCGCAGGACCTCCGGGCTGAGGTTGACGAGTTGCCGGACGACGAGGCCGACGCCCTCGTCGAAGCCATCGCGCGCGATTGGCGGACGGCGTCGTTGAGCGCGGTCGATCGCGCCCTTTGCGCCTACGCCGAGAAGCTGACGCTCGCGCCCGCGGGCATGGGCGAGTCGGATGTGAAGGCGCTACGGGCGGCAGGCTTGGACGATATCGCCATTCACGACGCGACGCAGATCATCGGCTTCTTCAATTACATCAATCGCGTGGCCGATGCCTTGGGCGTGCAACCCGAGGATTTCGTCCGCCCCTGGGGCGAAGGCTGAAACGGCAGCGTCTCGCAAATCGAAATTCGCGCAAGAATCAGAGTGTTCCGCCGGCCGGCTATGATTACGATGCAATCATTGGATTCTTTGGCGAGGGCGAGCCATGAACTGCGGAGAAGTCAGCCAGAGTCAGGCGCAATTGGTCACGCGAATCTGCGCATACTTGCGAGAGATCCACCCGCAGGCGGAGGGCTTGGCGGCTTTGGGCGCGCGCTTCCATATCAGCCCGTATCATTTGCAGCGCACCTTCAAACGCGCAACCGGCATTTCGCCAAGGCAGTACGCCGCCGAATTGCGACTCAAGGAATTCAAGACGCAGCTGCGCGGCGGCCAGCGAGTCACGAAGGCCATCTACGGCGCCGGCTACAGCTCGTCGAGCCGGCTGTACGAAATGAGCGACCAAAAACTGGGCATGACACCGTCGACCTACAAGAAACTTGGCGCCGGCATGACCATCTTCTACAGCGCCGTGCCCTGCGTCATCGGGTATCTGCTGGTTGCTGTGACCGAGCGCGGCATCTGCAAGCTCAGCCTGGGCGACGCCCCGGAGCCGCTGATCGCCGATCTGGACGCCGAGTTCTCCCGTGCCGAGCGCATCCTCGATGACGATGGCGTCGGCTATTGGGTGGAGCGCATCATCGCTTTTCTCGAGGGCTGGCAGCCGGACTTGGATCTGCCGCTTGATATCCGCGCTACCGCCTTTCAACTGCGTGTCTGGGGCGAGCTGCAGGCGATTCCCGTTGGTGAGACGCGCAGCTACAGCGAGATCGCGTCCGCAATCAGCCAGCCGAGCGCCGCGCGCGCCGTCGCCAATGCCTGCGCCAAAAATCCGGTCGCGCTCGTCATCCCCTGCCATCGCGTGATTCGCCTGGACAAGAGCCTGGGTGGCTACCGCTGGGGCGTCGAACGCAAGCGCGCCATCCTCGAGCGCGAACGCGTTTACCAGCGGCAGGATCGGTCGGCGGCCGAGTCCGATCGCTGAGTCTCGCGCCTGATAGCCTGTTGGTGGCTCACATCCCGCAGACGCGCGGCTTGCGTCCCGTGTTGCGCTTCTTGTAAGATAAAGCATAAGCAATCGGCTGCTAGGGGGAGAACTATGTCCATCCGCAATCTGCACGTGCTGATACTCGTCAGCGTCGCCTATGTAGCCGCGCAGATGGTCGCGGACATTTCCAGCCTGCGCGATGTTGCGCTCTTCGGATTTAGCGTCAGCGCCTTCTCGATCGCCTATCCGCTGACTTTTACCTTGCGCGATATGGCGCATAAGCTGGCTGGACCGCAGGTCGCGCGGACGCTCATCATCGCCGCCGCCGCCGTCTACTTGATCGTGCAAGCGTTCTTCGCTCTCATCGCGGGCTTGCCGCCGGAAGTGACGCCGGAGGAGAGCGCCGCCCTCGGTCAATTGCTGACGCCTGAGTGGCGCTTCCTGCTGGCGGCTGTGGTCGCCTCGGTCTTGTCTCAGTTGGTCGACACCGAAGTCTACACGCGCTGGGTGAATCGCTTCGGGGGCGAGCATCAATGGGGGCGCGTGCTGGTCAGCAATCTGATCGGCATTCCGCTGGATCGCATCCTCTTCCTGCTGATCGCCTTCCTCGGCGCCAGGACGGGCGATGAGCTTGTCGCCGCCTTCATCGGCACGTCTATCGTGCGCCTCGTCTTCGGCATCATTTCGATACCGGGCATCTACCTGGTCGAGGAGCACTCGGAAGACTGGGTCCATATCACCGAAATTCGCCACAGCGATCCGCCGTCCTTCTCGCGGAAAAGGGAGGGGTAGACTGGCGATTTGGGCCGGAATTAAACGAAGCGCGCGTAGGCGCCCTTGCGCGCCTGCTCAAGAGACTTGCCCTCGATGTCACTCAGTCGCGCCATCACGCGCCTCAATGTCACAGCCAAGGAAGTTCCGCCTTTGCTCGCGGCAAGCATGTAGGACCGAGAATGAACCGGCTGCGGGATCTAGTACCAAGTCACCTGAGGATGTTGTCGCCGCGATAAGCTCACCCTGAAGTCGTATGGGCTTACTGTGAGGATGAGTTTTCTTAATTTTTTCTCGCCATACGTCGGGAATGTTGCGAATTGTCCAGACCCCCTTAGCTCGACGTGGCTCTTTCTGGATAATCACACAGAATTCCGTCTGGTGCCGCGTACGGTAGCCCAATCCCATTTTTCCCTTGTCCCATGTCACCATGTCAACAACGCTGAGAGTTGTACCGTTGATCCAGTTGCGGAAATCTGTGCATAGGTGAAACTTGTCCATCCAAAGAAATAAGTGGCCAGAGGGAATCAAGACTCGCCCGATTTCCTTCGTGAACTTGATAATGACTTCTTCCGACATTTGTGGCAGCTTCACGCGGACGTGGTTTCGGCTCGTGTCCTCGTTGCCATACTTCATCTTGTCATAAACCCCGCGAAATTGCGGGTCAAAAAATGCGGCCGGAATAATATTATCATCAAGCATGCCAAGAAGTTCCAAACCGTCCATTTTGATGCGTTCGTTGAGTGTTAAAGCAGAAGGCAAAGTCGGATGTGGGCAATTTAGAGTGCGCACGTTTGAAAACACGCCGTTTGACTCTTGACTAATCGAAGCGCCGTTTGTGCTGTTATGGAATGCCCCTTGTCAACGCCAACGCATAATAGAAATATATCGCATAACCAGATGTTTTGAAATTCGGCGCGACGATGACCAGAGTTACTTTTGTTTACCCCGGCGCCCAAGCCAGCGCGTCGGCATCGACATCGCCTAGATCCAGTCGGCTGACAACCCCGGTCGCCACATCGACGCGCATGATCCGCGAAACGCCATCCATTGAGCGAGCGAATGTGACCGCCGCGCCATCGGGCGTCCACTTGGGCAGGCTGTCATAACGCGATTCCACCACCAGGGGCGACGCCTCGCCCGTCTCCAAATGGAGCAGATAGATCGCCGACGCGCCATGCCGCCCAGAGGCGAAGACAATGCGCTGGCCATCGGGCGACCAGGCGGGCGATGTATCGGGCGCGCGATCATCCGTCAGCCGTTCGACCGCGCGCGTGGACAGGTCGATGCGGTAGAGATCCCAGCCGCCGCCTCGATTTGAGGTGAAGGCGATCGAATCGCTGTCGGGCGACCAGGCTGGCTGTCGATCGCCGGCGCGGTGGGCGGTGACGCGCTTCCGATCAGCGCCATCGGGGCGAATGATGTAGATGTTGTTGTCGCCTTGGCGATTACTGGCGTAGGCGATCCACTCGCCATTCGGCGACCAGGCGGGCGCTTCCGCGATGGCCACCGAATCCGTCAGTCTTACCGTCTTGCCGCTGCGCAAGTCATAGGTGACGATATCGCTGCCGAAGCGCAAATAAGAGGTCAGCGCCAGGCGCGCGCCATCAGGCGAAAAAGATGGCTCGGTGAAGAACTCGAAGTCCAGGCGCTTCACGAGATTGTGCTTGAGGTCCTGGACCACCACCACCGGCAAGCCGCTCTCCAGGCTCATGTAGGCGACGACAGCCGACGGCATCGCCGTCTCCAGCAGGAAACGCGCCAGCATCAAAAGCAATGCGCAAGTGAGAATCAGCCCGGCCAGAAGCAGGAGGCTGCGGCGCATTAGGCGGCGGCCGCCAGAAATTGACGCCGCGATAGATAAGCGGAGATTTGCTGGGCGGCGATGGCCGCTTCTACGCGCATATTGTAGAAAGCGCCGCGGCCCTTGTAAAAGACCCCCACCAGATACAAGCCCTCATGACCCAGCACGCCGCGGCCATTGGGGTGCTCGCTGACATCGCGCAGGGGCCAACCGCGGATGCCGTTGGGTCCGATGTCCCAGTCGCAACTGGTCTCAGGATAAAACATCTCACGGCTGAATTGCATTTTGATATCCATGTACTGATGCAGCACGGGCTGGAAACCGGTCGCCATGATCACCGTGTCCAGCTCGATATAGGCGCCGTCAGCCAAGGTGACGCCGCGCGCGTCAAAGTTTACGGGATGCCGAACCGGCCGGACATGCCCCTCCCGCAGCGCGTTGAGCAGTTCGGGTCCGCGATAGCCGACGCCGCTGCTCGTTCGGGGCGGCGCTTCCCATACGCCGAATTCCTTCAAGTTATACTTGAGCGCGCCCGTCGTCTCTTGCAGCCAAACGCAGGCGCGCTCGGGCAGATGACTCCCCAGCATCATCCAGACGTGCCGCGGCAGGCCGTAGGGATAACGCGGTCGCAAGTCAACGCCGCTGCGAATCGCCAGATGGACATGCCCGCCGGCCGCCACCGGACCCGCTGACACGGCGATATCGGCGCCGCTCGGACCCACGCCCACGACCAGCGTCCGCTTGCCGCGAACCTGATCGGGATGGCGGTAAGCGCGCGAGTGCATAATCTCGCCGGCGAAGCTGTCCATGCCGGGGATATCGGGCAGCTGTGGATTGTTGAAGACGCCGGTCGCCGGGATGACCGCGCGGTAGGTCTCGACGCCCTGGCTCGTCTCCACCTGCCAGAGGCCGTCGGCGCGCGGCGCGGCGCGATGCACAACGATGCCCGGCTCGATCGGCAGCTGCTGCTCGGCGACCCAGTCGACGAGATAGCGGTAATACTGCCTCGCTGTCGGGTGGATGCCCCAATGGAGTGGAAAATTGCGCCCGGGCAACTGGCTGAAAAAGCGCGAGGTATTCAGCCGCAGTGACGGATAAAGGCTGTTCCAGGTGACGGCGACGGTTTGCGAGCGGTCAATGATGCGGTACTCGAGGCCCGCTTCGCGCAGCGCGTAGGCGGCGTTTAAGCCCGCCGGACCCGAGCCGATAACTAGCACATCCGCCGTTGGCATTAGGCGCTGCCTTTCGCGAGAGCCGTCGCCGTGCCTCGGATGTAATAGTGGAGGCGCGTGGGCGCGGCTTCATAGGTGGCGGCGAAGCGCAGCGCGTCTTCCGTGCCGTGCGGCTGAACATGAGCAAGCGTCTCGCGGATCAAGCCATCTACCCATTGCGCCTGGAATGTGGCTTCTTCGTTGTATTCAGCCACGGGAAAGGCGACGCCTCCGCTAACAATCGCGACGACGGCGATGCCGAAAATCAGCGCGGCGATGCCCGCGATGAGGGTAAAGGCGCGGCGATTGGCGCGGCGTATATCGGCGGGCGTCATCGCTGCCTGCGCCAGACGCTGTAACAGGCGCTCGCGTTCGTAGCCGCGGCTGAAGTCCAGCGCTCGCGCTGCTGCCAGGGCGACGGGCCGGGCGCTGCTGTCCGTGAGTATAGGCAGGATATGCGCGCGTTCGCGCCGCGCGCTTTCGATCTCGGCTTGCACATGCGGGTCGGCGTTTGACTGCTTCGAGACAAGAACGATCAGAATGGGAACTGACACCTGAAAAGTGTCGGCGAGATCATCGCGAATCATCTCGGCAAGCGGCTGTCTATCGCGCGAGTAGGTGATGCGGATCATCGGCGCTTGTTTCTCTCGCTATTGTGAAAATATGTACAAGCCATTGTTCCATTCTCGGAACGGCTTGCCAAGTATCGCATTTGGCTGGAGGACTATCAAGCGCGCGCCGTCGGCCGCCTATACGACCCGTCAACGTCATCTGTAGGGGCTACCTGTCAGATCGCCCGCGCCTATTCGAAACTGCAAAAGGGCGACCCAGGGGTCGCCCACAAATCTTCTGTGCCGACGCTGACCGTCAGGCAGGGCTTTGGGGCGCTGGTATCCACCGCGCGACATCGACCGATTGCGCCGCTTCCAGCGCGGCCGGATCGCCGATGGGCAGCCAGAACGGCGTCTCGACCACGGCGACGCTTCGGTCGCGGGCGGCCGCCGAAACATAATCCGTGATCTCAAACTCGCCCCGCGCCGATCTGCCAGGCTGATATTGGAAGACCGCGCGCGTGAATTTGTAGGCGCCACTGTTGCAGGCGGCGGGCGCGGCATATTTGCCCGGCGGCGGCTTTTCGTCGATGCATAGGAAAGCGCCAGTCCCAGCCCGCCGGACGACGCCAAAGTCGGCGTAATCTCGGCGCGGGCTGGCAAGCAGGCCGAATTCGTGCAGGCTGAGCGCGCCCAGCGCCGATGCCGCGTACAAATCATCGCCATTGATAACCAGAAAGTCCTCGCTGGCCAAATGCTCGCGACAGCAGCGCAAGGCGTGACCGGTGCCCTGCGGGGCCGGGCGCTGCTCGATGAGCCTGTATTCGGCGAAAATCGTCTGCTCGCGCATGTATGCGGCGATCTGTTCCTTCAAGTAGTGGACGACCACCAACACGCGCTCGACGATGCCGCGCAGGCTGAGCAGCGACCAGGCGAGAATCGGTCTGTCATTCAGCTTTAAGAGGGGTTTCGGCTTTGTTAGCGTCAGCGGACGCATGCGCGTTCCCGCGCCGCCCGCCAGGATAATGCCGTCCATCAATAGGGGCGCTTAGCGCAGGTCATCGTAGTACTCGGCGTCGCCTTCTTCTTCTTCGGCGAACTCGCCTTCGCGGAAAGACGGGATGATCGCATCGTCATCGCCGTAGAGATCGTGGTAGCTGCTGATGTCCTCATCGTCCAGGTCGTAGCCTTCATCGTCGAGATCATCGTCTTCCAGGTCGATATCGATGTAATCTTCGATCAAGGATTCAACATCTTCCAGCAATTCCTCGACATCCTCCAAATCTTCAGCGGATGATTCCGTCTCGTCGACATCCTCCAGACTTTCGAGCGAGACCAGCTCCGGCTCTTCTGGCTCGGCCAGCAGCGCGAGCGCTGGCTGCAATTCAAGCGCTTCATCCAGCGCCACATCGAAATCGCTCGGATCCTCAAGTTCGTCAAGCGCCGCCAAATCGGCCGCTGTTGGTTCTTGAATGCTGTCCAGATTGGCTTGGGCGCCCCGCATCAGCAAATCGAGTATGGATGGAGGGCCCTTGTCTTCAGCGCCCTCGCGCGGACCCGCGTCGCCTGGACCTGGCGAAATGCCTGACATGATCTCCCGCTCCCTTGGCCGGGCTCAAGCCATCGTCAATTCAACTATAGCGCAAAAATATGAATGTAGCCGCAAATCGCCGGTTAATTCGGGGTGGAAGGCGGTCGCCAGCAGACGCCCTTGACGGACGGCGACGATGCGCCCGTCAGCCAGCCGCCCCAGCACATCGACTTGCGGCTCGACAGCGGTGACAACCGGCGCGCGAATGAAGACGGCGTGGAATGGCTCGCCCGCCAGCCCGGCAATCGGCAAGTCGGTTTCGAAGCTGTCAATCTGCCGGCCGAATGCGTTGCGGTCGACGGTGATATCCATCGCGCCCAGGATCGGCTGTTCGTCAATGCCGATATCCTTCGCCAGGAAGATCATGCCGGCGCAGGTGCCCCAAGTCGGTTTCGTCTTGGCGAAGCGCCGCAGCGGCTCGATCAAGCCGTAGGTGGCCGCCAGTTTGCCGATGGTCGTGCTTTCGCCGCCAGGGATGATCAAGCCGTCCAGGTCGGCCAGTTGCTGCGGCAGGCGCGCCTCGACCGCTTCGACGCCGAGCTGGCGCAGCATCTTGATATGCTCGATGAAGGCGCCCTGCAGCGCGAGTACGCCGATCTTCACTTCTGACCGCCAAGGTTGCGAACCGCAAAGCAACTATTATCGGCGCTAAGCTCGCTCGCGCCAATACCGCATCCCGCCAATACGACCGTTCCCGCCGCCAACGAACTGTAAGGCTTGTCCGCTACTGGGAGGTTGACGCACAATTCTACCCCCATCCCCCGGCCCCTTCCCCCACAAGGAGGGAAGGGGAGCTAGAAACTCCGAAATCTGCGAAAAAGCCCCTCCCTCTTTATGGGGGAGGGGTTTGGGGTGGGGGTATGGAGACATAAACTACTCAAACAACCGCACTTTGACGCACTATCGGACAAGCTTTGTAGGGGCGACATGCCATGTCGCTCCCGCGCCAACGAATCGCGCATCCAAAGGGCGAGTCACCGCCCGCCCCTGCGAGATGCTGGCCCGTCGCGCGTACGGGCGGTTGGCAGGTTGGCCGCCAGTCAATCTGGAAGGATTTACTCAATGACTTCCGCGCGTATCAGCTGCGCCAAGCTATTGCCGATGATGCGAAACTCCTGCCCCAGCTTGAGCTGCATGGGACCGTCGAAGGGCGCGATATGGATGACCTCGCATTCCTGACCGGGTACCAGCCCCAACGCCTCCATATATTGCAGGCGGTCGTATTCGCGCGTGATCAAGCGGCTGATGCGGATTCTCTTGCCAGCCTCAATCTGCGATAGCGCGACGTCATTGCTCGGCGCTAACGCCCCCTGCGCGTCCGGAATCGGCTCTCCGTGCGGGCAGGCGGTCGGCTCGCCGGTCATCTCGTACATGCGCTGCACGACCGCGTCGCTCAAGCCGTCGCTGAGGCGCTGCGCCTCTTCATGCACCGAAAGCCAATCGATGTTCATCACCTGCACAAGAAAGGCTTCAGCGATGCGCTGGCGGCGGATAAACTTTAGCGCTTCGGTCCGCCCCCGCTCAGTGATGCTGATGCCTTGATAGCGTTGGTGAACCAGCAGACCAAGTTCGCTCATGCGGTTGACCATGCGGTTGACGGCTGGCGGACTGACGAGCAGCCATTCAGCCAACTGCGAGCTGGTGACATATTCCGCTGGTTCCGGCTGGCGGTCAATGAGCCGATAAATCTCGGCTATATTGGCGCGCATCTTGCTGCTGAGCTCGCCGGGCATAGGCTACTCACAACTTCCGAACAGGGTTTGCTATGGACTGAATTGGACTAAACCGGCTCATTTGATTGGCGCATTGTGGGGAGCGTGACGGTGGCTCGCCCGCCCGTCCATCGCGCCGCCGCCTACAAACCATGTTCGAGACGCGTGATCAGACGCTCGGGCATGTTGAGATCGAGCATGCGGCGCTGCACGGCTTTGACATTGTAGGGGATGCGGCGGTGCTCAAAAACGCCCGTCGTCATGTTGAGGATGCCGTAGGCGGCGTCTGGATTCTGGTCGCGCGGCTGCCCAATGCTGCCCGGATTGATGATTTGCCGCTGGCCGTTGAGCGTCCGCGGCGCGTTGTATTCGGGCTGCGCCGAGGCCGCGTCGCCGCTCTCGTCAGCAATTGTGTAGATCACCGGCTGATGCGTATGCCCGACGAAACAATAAGGCGTCTCAAAATGCGGGAAGTTCAAGGCGGCGATGCTTGGCTCGAGGATGTACTCCCAGATCGGCTCGCGCGGGCTGGCGTGCACCAGCGTGTACTCGCCGATGACAAAGGTGACCGGCAGCGCTTCGAGCCAGCGGGTATTCTCGTCAGTCAGCGTTTTTTGCGTCCATTCGACGGCGCGGCGCGCGTCCGGGTTGAAGGTGCGCGCGTCCAGCCGATTCAGCGCCGCCCAGTCATGATTGCCAGCCAAGCACAACTGCGGCAATTCCTTCAAACGCTCGACGCATTCGTTGGGGTCGGGACCATAACCGACGACATCGCCCAAACACCAGACAAAATCCCACTCGCCCTGGCAGTGCTCCAGCACCGCTTCAAACGCGGTGTAATTGGCGTGAATGTCGGAGATGACGAGGATGCGCATGGATTCCTCTCTTGCTGCCAATTTCAGCTTGCATCTTATCATGCTTTAGGGGCGCGCGCACCTGACGGTTTCGCGCCGTTTGGCTGTCGCTCCGCCCACTGACGAGTGGTGTAGGGACGCGCCTTGGCTCGCCCTCCACGATTGCGACGGTCGGGCGGGCAATTCACAGAATCGCCCCTACAATTGGCGTTGACGCGCGGGCTTGCCGGCGGCTCGCCCCAGCATTTGATTGCCGCCCGCGGGAACGTGTTATTATGGACTCATTCAGATCAGCAAAGGAGCAATGCGATGTTTTTTGAATTGCGCGTTTATGCCATGCAGCCCGGTAAAGGACCTGAATTCGTCAAATACATGGATGAAGAGCTTATCCCCTATCAGCGCTCTAGGGGCATGACCATATTGGCCTCCTTTCTCAACGACGCCGAAGACACCTATGTCTGGATTCGCCGTTTCAAAGATGAAGCGGAAAAGGAAGCGCTTTACGATGCCGTATATAACAATGACTACTGGCGGGATGAGATCGCGCCGAAGCTGCCCGCGCTGATGGATGTCGACAATCTGGATGTGACCATCCTGCGAGCGACGCCGCGCTCTTATATGCAGTAGGGCGAAAAAGGTGCATGTGCATGACTGAACATTACCTTGACGACAGCGTCATCCAGCCCTATTGGGACAACTCCATCGAGCCGCGTCTGGAGATCAAGGGGGGCGACACGGTCGTCTTCGATTGCCTGGAGGCGAATGGACAGATCGAGCCGCATTGGACGGTCGCCGATTACGAGCATGTAGACCGCAGCAAGATCCACGCCTTGAACGGATCGGTCTGGATCAAGGGCGCCGAGCCGGGCGACGCGCTTGAGATCGATATCCTCGACATGCGGCACAAGGGCTGGGGCTGGTCAGCGCATCGGCCCGGCATGGGTTTGCTGCCGGAAGATTTCGATACCAGCTATCTGCATCATTGGCGCATCGACGGCGATACTTGCTATTCGACCGAGCTCGATCATATCAGTCTGCCCTTTGAGCCACACCCGGGCGTGGTTGGCGTGGCGCCGCGGGAGAAGGGCAGGTTCAACACCTTTCCGCCGCGGGCAAACGGCGGCAACCTTGATGTGCGTGATATGGTCATTGGTTCGACGGTCTGGCTGCCGGTGCTGGTGGAAGGCGCTCTCTTCGCGACCGGCGATTGCCACGCGGCGCAAGGGCAGGGCGAGGTCTGCGTCACTGGCATCGAAGCGCCGATGACGATCACGTTGCGCTTCAAGCTGCTAAAGGGCGTCAACCTGCCGGAAGTACAACTGCGCCGCCCCAGCCCAATGAGCAAGCTCGATACGCTGGGTTATCACATCACCACCGCGCACGGGCCCGACCTGATGACGAACGCCAAAAACGCCGTCCGCTACATGATCGATTGGCTGGAAGCGAATCAGCGCATGAGCCGCAGCCAAGCCTATATCTTGTGCAGCGTCGCCGGCGATTTGAAGATCAGCGAGATCGTCGACGCGCCCAATTGGGTAGTGTCCTTCCACATGCCTCTGGCGGTGTTCCGTTAGGCTGAGGCTACCGATTCTTCAGCCACATCAGCCAATAAACGGGCCGGCTCAACGTCCACAGCAGCAGCATCCTCGCGGCGCCGTGATGCTTGCGCGTATAAACCAGCAGGTCGCGGAAGAAGATGCTGGTGGCGAACCAGCTGCGCGTTGACGACTTCTCATGATGCGTGACGCGCGCCGCCGCCACAAAGCGCATCGGCTTTTGCAAGCGCCGCGCCAAGGTCTCTTCGGGAAAGTAGAGCAGCAAGTCATCATCCAGCCACAGATCCGCGCGCCGCATCAGCGTGCAGGAGCCGGGGATGACCGCCACATCGCGGTCGCTGCGCCGGTCCCAATCGCCGTAAGTGAGCTCGCTCGCCAGCGCGCGCTTTTGCCTCGGCAGCAAGTAGCCGAGCGCGGTGTAGCTCATGAGCAGATGCTTGAAGCTCGGGATCCGCGCGCATGTGTTTTGGATCTCGCCATTGGGATAAACCAGTTGGGCGGTCGCGCCGACATAGTCCGGATTGTCCAGCAGGAAGCGATGCATCAGCGCCAGGGCATCGGGCGCTGCTTCCGTGTCGGGATTGAGCAGCAGCGCGAAGTCGGCGCTGGCCTCCGCCAAGCCGATATTGTTGCCGCCGCAAAACCAGGAATTGAGCGACTGCGCCAGCAGCTTGACTTCGGGGAATTCGGCGCGCGTCATTTCGGCGCTGCCATCGGCGGAGGCGTTGTCGACCACGATGACTTCGAGATCTAGCCCGACGCTGTCTCGCAGCGATAGCAGGCACTTCCGCAGCAGATCGCGCGTGTTGTAACTGACGATGACGACCGACAAGTCGGGCATGATTGGCTTTCCCTGTGGCTTCATCCGTCAACTTAGCACAAAGCGCGCAGGATGCAAGCGAGCGTGTATGCCGGCGCGCAGGCCAAACGATGGTGTAGGGGCGATCCACCAGGTCGCCCGCTGATAGCGTAGATGTAAAGCGGCTGCGGGCGACAAATCTTGTCGCCCCTACAGCACGCGATGTTCCGCGGACACGGGCGCTGGGCTTGCCGCGTCTGGTTTTATCGCCCTAACTCCGCTAGCATTTGCATGACAAGGCAAGCGATTATGGGAGACGGATAATGAAATTTGGAGTTGTATTTCCGCAGACGCAGATCGGCGCGGATCCGATTGTATTGCGCGATTTTGTCCAAGCGGCTGAGGGCATGGGTTACCATCATCTGCTGGCTTATGACCACGTGCTGGGCGCCAACCCCGAGCGGCTCGGCTGGGAGGCGGGCCGACCCTACAATTACCATGACATGTTCCACGAGCCTTTCACGCTCTTCTCGTGGATGGCCGGCTTCACCGAGACGATCGGCTTCATGACCGGCGTCCTAATCCTGCCGCAGCGGCAGACGGCGCTGGTGGCGAAGCAGGCGACCCAGCTCGATTTGCTCTCCGGCGGGCGCTTCCGCCTGGGCATCGGCATCGGCTGGAATGAAGTCGAGTACACCTCGCTGGGCTGCGATTTCAGCACGCGCGGCGCCCGCTGTGAAGAACAGATCGCCGTATTGCGCGAATTGTGGACGAAGGAATTGGTGACCTATGACGGACAATTCGACCAGATCGACGAGGCTGGCATCAACCCCTTGCCGCCGCAGCCGATACCGATCTGGATCGGCGGCTATGCTGATGTCGTCTTGCGCCGCGCCGGGCGCTTGAGCGATGGCTATCTGGCGCAGGAAGGTCCGGTGGAAGATGCCAAGCCGATGATTGAGGCTTTCTTCGCCTATGCCGAAGAAGCGGGCCGCGCCGGGCAGGTCGGCTTGCATACGCGTCTGCGGACAGAACATACACCCGAAAGCGAATGGGAAGCGCTTGTCGCCGGCTGGCAGGCGATCGGCGCGACTGAGCTGGCTGTCTATCCCCACGGCGAAGTTCTCGACGAATACCTCGCCCGCCTTCAGCGCTTCAAGGACATGTTTGGCGTTTCCAATTGACCAATGAATTGTTTGCGGCGGCGGGCGACATGATATGTCGCCCCTACATACATCTACGCGCAAGAGACCTGTAGGGGCGACCAACCTGGTCGCCCGTCGCGCGATGGATTGAGAGGGACCCATGCCCTCAATCGTTGTCCGCCTCGTCTTTCGCTACATTAGCCGCCGCCTTTTTCAGAGCAGCATGTTTGTCCTGGGCGTCGCCCTGGGCGTGGCTCTGGTGGTCGCCATCGATATCGCCAATGCTTCCGCCAGCCGCGCCTTCACTCTCAGCGGCGAGAGCCTGGTCGGCCGCGCGACCCACCAGATCGTCGGCGGACCCACCGGCTTCGATTCCGCCCTGTATGCGCGCCTTCGCATCGAATGGGGCTACAGGCGGAGCGCGCCGGTCGTGACCGAGTTCGTCCGCGTCGCCGGCGGCGATCAAGCCTTGCGCTTGTTGGGAATTGATCCCATCGCCGAGCCGCCCTTCCGCTCCTATCTGGCGGGCGAAGCCGAACAGGTCGATTTCGACGCCGTGAATCGCCTAATCACCGAGCCGGGCGCGGTGGTCATCAGCGAGGCCCTGGCTGCGCGGCTTGGCTTAGGGCTTGATGATGAACTGTGGATCAGCGCCGCTGGCCGCTTCCACGCCGCGCGGGTCGCCGGCATCTTGCGCCCGGCAGACAGCGCCAGCCGACAGGCGCTGGATGATCTGATCATCAGCGACATCGCCAGCGCGCAAGAGCTAGTTGGCTTGAGCGGGCGCCTCAGCCGCATCGATCTCATCCTCGCCGAGGACGAAATCGCCCGCCTAAGCGCCGCGCTGCCCACGGGCCTCCGGCTGGTGGATGTCAAGGAAGAGAACGCGCTGGATCAGATGATCGCCGCCTTCGAGCTCAACTTGCAGGCGATGAGCTTGCTGGCGCTGGTGGTTGGGCTCTTCCTGATTTACAACACGGTGAGCTTCAGCGTCGTGCAGCGCCGCGGCGCCCTCGGCATCCTGCGCTCGCTCGGCACGACCCGCGGGCAGATCTTTCGTTTCATCCTGCTGGAAGCCTGCATCCTGGGCGTGATTGGCGCTGTCCTCGGCTTGGCGCTGGGCATCATATTGGGGCGTGGCGCGGTCGCCTTCGTTTCGCAGACGATCAGCGATCTTTACTTCAGCCTGGACGTGCAGCGCATCAATGTCTCGCTCGGGACGCTGCTGAAGGGCGCGCTCATCGGCTTGGGGGCGAGTTTGCTGGCGGCTCTCATCCCCGCCTGGGACGCCACCCGTACGCCGCCGGCCGGCGTCATGCGGCGCTCGGACGAGGAGGCGGGCGCGCGCCGGATGCTGCCCGTCTTCACCGGCGCCGGCGCCCTGCTCAATCTTGTCGGATTGCTCTTGCTGCTGACGCCGGGCGGGCTGGCGCTGAGCTTCGCCGCCTTGATGTGCGTCATCATCGGCGGCGCGCTGTTCACGCCTGTCGCCTTGGTGGTGTTGATGCGCCTGCTGCTGCCGCTTGCAACGGCGCTCTTCGGCGCGCTGGGCTGGCTGGCGGCGCGCGCAGTCATCCGATCGCTGAGCCGCACGGCGCTCGCCGTCGCCGCGCTGACCATCGCCGTCAGCGTCATCGTCGGCGTCAGCGTCATGATCGGCAGCTTTCGCGGCGCCGTTGACGATTGGCTGCGAGCATCGCTGGGCGCGCAGATATACGTGTCGCCGCCGCTCTTCGCTTCCAACTACGCCAGCGTCGATGTCGACCCGGCGGTGAAGCGGATCGCGCTGGCCGCGCCCGGCGTGCAGGCGGTCTCGTCCGCCCGCCACGTCAGCGTCCGCGCGCCCGATTACCCGGATATGCCGCCGGTGAATCTGCTGGCCAGCGATTTCGATATCGCCGGCCACGAGCGGCGCTTCCTCTGGTCCAGGGTTTCGGTCGCCGAGCATCAGGCGGCGCTTGATGGCGGGCAGGTGATGGTCAGCGAGCCTTTCGCTTACCGGCGCGGCATCGACGAGCGCAATCGACGCATTGTCTTGGACACTGACGCGGGCGCGCAGGAATTCGAGGTCTTCGGCGTCTACATCGATTACAGCACCGACCAGGGCGTGCTCTATATGGCGCGCTCGGCCTACGAGCAGTACTTCGACGATCCATTTATCAGCTCGCTGGGCGTCTTCACCAAGGCGAACGCGGAAATCGCCGCGGTCATTGACGAGCTGCGGGCGCGGCTGGCTGATTATGATTTGCTGGTGCAGGACAACGCCGGCTTGCGCGCGGGCGCGCTGGAAGTATTCGACCGCACCTTCGCCATCACGGTCGCGCTGCGACTGCTGACGACGCTGGTGGCTTTCATCGGCATCCTCTCAGCACTGATGGCGCTGCAGCTGGAGCGCGCGCGCGAATACGGCGTCATGCGCGCGACCGGCATGACCGCGCGCCAGCTCACGCAGTACGCCATGATCCAGACTGGGCTGATGGGCTTTGCCGCCGGGCTGCTGGCTTTGCCCATCGGCATCGTCACATCCCTCGTCCTCACGCATGTGATCAACCTGCGCTCCTTCGGCTGGACGATGCAAGTCGAGCTGCAGCCGTCGTACTTCGGCGAAGCGCTGCTGGTGGCGCTGCTGGCGGCGCTGCTGGCCGGGTTCTATCCGGCGCTGCTGCTGGGTCGGCTCAAGCCGGCGCAGGCGCTGCGCAGCGAGTGATGGCGTTCCGCGCAATCGAAAAGACTAGGAGGCATGAATATGCAAGGTCTTCCGCATGAATGGCTGACCGACGGCTTGGAGAAATCGGCTCAAATCCTGGCTCTGGTCTTGGCTGGAGTGTCGCAAGAGCAGTCGCGGCAGGTGAAGGACGGCGATGACGGCTGGAGCGTGCTGGAGATCGTTTGTCATCTACGCGATTATCAAGATATCTTCGCCGAGCGCATCAGACGGATGCTGGAAGAGGAGCGTCCGGCATTCCAGCTCTATGACGAAGAAGCGCGCCTGGCGCTGGTCAGCGACAACGACTATGCCAATCAGGATTTGCGCGCAGTCTTCGAAAGCTATCGCGCAAAGCGGCGCTGGCTGATCGAGCGGCTGGCAGCGGCGCCCGCGGGCCATTGGCTGCGCCAGGGCCGCTTCGCCGTCGATGATGTGGTGGACGTCGAAATGGCGGTCGTGCATACCTTGCTTCACGACGCCGATCACGGCGAGCAGATCGCGCGGATTCTGAGGGCATAGCGCGACGCGGGCGACATATCATGTCGCCCCTACAATTCGTATCGTGGCGGGCGGATGATTCGAAACGTGTATGTACGGGCGAGCCCCGGCTCGCCCTACAGATTGATGCCGTACCCGTTTACAATCGACTCCATGCCGACGCCCTTCACCCACCTCCGAATCGCCCAGGACCTTCTCCGCGACGAGCGCTTGCCCCGGCTCTACCGCGACCTGCTGACGCGGCAGTTGCCCGCATTTCAGCTTGGCAGCATCGTGGCCGATGCGCGGGTTTCCAGCGGCGTCGGGCGCGAAGTGACGCATTTCTACGCCTACGGCCGTCCGATCAGCGCGCGGCCCTGGCGCGCGATGCTGCGTCAGCATGGCTCGCTGGCGCAGGCGCAAGATGAAGCGCATCTCGCCTTTCTGGCCGGCTACGTGGCGCATCTGGCGACCGACGAAGCCTGGGCGCTCAAGATGGTCCGTCCGCAGTTTTGGGGACGCGATTGGCAGGGGCTTGAGCGGCGTGATAAATTCCTGGCGCTGCACCTCATCCTCACGGTTATGGACGAGCGCGACGAAAAAGAGTTGGCGCCCTGGCAGGCGCAGTCGCTGAGTCGCTGCGAGCCAAATGGCTGGCTTCCCTTCATGTCTGATGATGCGCTGCGCGGCTGGCGCGATCTCGTCGCGCGTCAGATTATGCCGGGCGGCGCAAGCGAAACGCTGGCGATCTTCGGGCGCCGCTTGCAGCGTGATCCGGCCGAGATCCGCGCCGTCCTTGATGATCCCGCGCGAATGAATTTCTACCTCTGGCGGCAGGTTCCGCATTCGCTGCTGGCCGCAGTCGAGCGGCAAGCCTACGCCTTCACGCGCGACCAGTTGTCTGTCTATCTCACCGAATTCATGCCTGAGCCCGTAGATTTGAATTGTGGTCGAGTCAGCGCCTCGCCCCTACAAGCGCCGCGCCCACCTCAGCATGAAATGTAGGGGCGACCCTTGGGTCGCCTATTATAGCCCAGAACGTAGTTTGGGCGAGCCACCGTCTTGCCCCTGCGCCAAGAATGGATATGGTGGTGTATCCAGGCAAGTTGCCACCGCCCGAATCGCCTCCAATTGAGCTTGTCGCCGATACTTGGTACACTTGTGTTGCAGCCAGTTGAAGGGATGCCAGCCATGCGGCGCGTAACTGCGCAGGTCATCGCCGCCTCGCCCAAGGACCTCAAGAACAACCGACTGGGGCTCATGAGCCAGGCGCAGGTGCTGACGCTGCGCGAGCAGATCGACCATTTTGAGACACGCATGACCCGGTGGACGCGGCGCGCGCTGAAACTGGCGATCATCGTGACCATCGTGGTGGTGATTCTGACCTTCGTTCGCGTAATTGCGCTGCCGGCGGCGCTGGCGATTGAAGTGCTGGCTGTGGGCCTCATGCTCTACTTGACGACCGACTACAGCCGCTTCGTGCAGCAGCTCGCGCTGGACCGCGATGCCGAGACCGTCCGCATCGTGAAGGGACGCACCAGCCCCTACACCCTGCGCGTCCATCCGCTCTACACGACATTGCGCGTCGAATTGCAGACCTACAGACTCTTGGATGGCGCATTGGCCAAGCAGTTCGTCACTGGCGAACTCTACCAGTACTATGTCTTGCCGCAGTCTAGCGTGATCATCGCTGCCGAGAGTATTGGCGAGAAGAATTCGGTTTACCTGGTCTAGCCTGCGCGCCGTCGCATGGGCGCAGAATCCGGATGCTGCGCGCGTTGCCATGATAACGCTCAATCCAACCCCATTTCTCCAACTTGTCCAAATGCCGGATGACGCCGGAATTCGACTTGAATCCCTCGTCTTTGGCGATCTCGCCCATGGTCGGCGGGAAGCCATGCTCGCGCGTATAATGGCAGATGAAAGCGAAGATGCGCCGGCTGCGCTGGTCACGATATTTCATGATAAGGCGCCTTTCGAGTGCTGAATGTGTAAAGACCGCCTCATTATATCACAAACTTAGAACAAACGTTCTTTATTATAAGGCGAATCTTTGCCTATTTCTCCCGTCAGGCTTTTGCGCTACACTTGCGCCGTCATGAAAGGCTCAAGCCACGGAGAGTTGCGCGATGGCTAATACCGCCCGCCAGTGGTTTTATTCGACGCCCGAGCCGCGCCCTTACTACATTGAAGAGCGTGTGAACCACAGCCTATGGAATAATAGGCTGCAGAATGTCTTCATGAGTTGCACCCAGGCGCAGGCGCCCGTGCAAATGGAAGGCAGCCTCGAGGGGATGCCGCTGTATTTTGAATTTGTCTCGGGCCAGTATTTCACGCTGCGCATGGGCGAGGAGCGCAAGGACGTCATCGGCACGATCAGACAGATTCTGCTCGGATTGAAGCCGAGCTTCACCTACCAGGACAGCGAGGGCCTGTTCGTCGTCGAATGGCATACCGATGGCGGCGAGGCGCGCTGGAAAGAGATTCAAGGGGATCCGGCATATCAGGGTCTGCGCCGGATGCGGCTGAACTAAGCCGCGTCTTCCGCATGTCATCCGCAAGCGCAAGCGAAGCCCAGACGATCAGCCTGCTCTGGCGCGACCCGGCGGAGTCTCCGGATGCGCCCGCCGCCAGCGCTGCCGCCGATGACCTGCGCGTCAAGGTGATCGCCGACGCGATCGCGCCCCATGTCGATTACCGGCGCCCGATAGAAAACCTGCTCGCGACCCTGCTGACGGACGCGGAGACGCTGCGCTATCGGCAAGCTGTCGTCGAAGATTGCTTGCGGAATCCGGCTTTCACCGATGGCTTGCGCGAGCTGCTGCCTCTGATCCGCGGGCTGCACAACACCGTCCGCGATATTCGCGCGCGCCGCAACCAGGTCTCGCTCGTGCTCTCCCGCTTGACCGAGCTGGAGAATTATGTCGAATGCGTAAGCGCGCTGCAGGCGCTGCTGGCGCGGCATCGGGATCAGCTTGAGGCGGTCGCCTGGCTGGCGCTGGCCGATGAGCTCGAGCGAATCGTCGCTGAGCCGGACTTCGTCCAGATGGCGGAGGAATTGCCGCGGCTGCGCGCCGAAATCCGCCAGGTTGTCAGCGTGACCATCGGCGTCAATCTGTCGCCCGATCTGAAGCCGGTGGCGGCCACCTTGCTCTCGCTGAACAGAGAGCGCTTCCGCGGTCCGCGCTTCTTCCGCAAGCTATGGGGCATCGACGAATATGAAGATCGGCGCGGCATCAGCCCGCTGCGCGAATCGCCCGAAGCCACGCGCTTTCGCAATGGCAGCGTCCTGGCTGAGCGGCGCGAAATGCTCGACCGGCTGGCGGCCAATGCCCTCTTCAGCGATCTCGGCAAAGTGCTTGACGATGTGATCCGCCCCATCGCCCGCGCCCTCGAACGCTACACGCGCGTCCATAGCGGCTTGCTGCGCGCGCTCGAAGCGGAGATCGCCTTTTATGTCGGCGGCGCGAAACTGATTGAAGGCTTGCGCGCTCGCGGGCTGCCGATGTGCGCGCCCCAGCTGCTGCCGCTGGACGAGCGGCGCCTGGAAGCGCGCGCGCTCTACAATCTCGATCTGGCGCTGCGCCTTGCGCGGCAGCAAAAGGTGGGCGACCTCGGCGAGCAAATCGTCAGCAATGATGCGTCCTTTGATGAGGCGGGGCGCATCCACATCCTGACGGGTCCCAACCGCGGCGGCAAGACCACCCATATTCAGGCGGTCGGCTTGCTGCATGTGCTGGCGCAAGCCGGTCTCTACGTCCCGGCTCAGTCGGCGGCGCTGAGCCCGGTGGATGCGGTCTTACTGCACTTCCCGGCGGAAGAAAAGCCCAATATGGAGAGCGGCCGCCTGGGCGAGGAAGCCGGGCGCCTGCGTGATGTATTCAGCCGCGCGACCCGCCATAGTTTGCTGCTGCTCAACGAGTCGCTGGCCAGCACGAGCGCGACCGAGAGTTACTTCCTGGCGCGCGATGTCGTCAGCTGCCTGCGGATGCTCGGCGCGCGCGCCCTCTTCGTCACACATCTGCACGAGCTGGCGGCCGCCTGCGAATCCATCAACAGCGAGGTCGATGGCGACAGCCGCGTGCAGAGCCTGGTCTCGACGGTTGAGGATGGCGCGGGCGGCTTGCGGCGGACCTATAAGGTGATTCCAGCGCCGCCGCGCGGGCAGAGCTATGCGCGCGAGATCGCCCGTCAATACGGCATCAGCTTCGAGCAGTTGGGGGCGCTGCTGACAAAAGGGCAGGGGAGCGGCACAGCCTGAGGCGCTATCGCCCGGGCGGGGAGTGGCTAATGTTGAGGATTTAAGCTGCCTGCGATCTTGTCAAAAATCTCTGCGCCTTCTGTGTTCTCCCTATTTTGGAGCCTGTAAGGCTTGTCCGCTACTGGGAGGTTGACGCACAATTCTACCCCCATCCCCCGGCCCCTTCCCCCACAAGGAGGGAAGGGGAGCTAGAAACTCCGAAATCTGCGAAAAAGCCCCTCCCTCTTTATGGGGGAGGGGTTTGGGGTGGGGGGTATGGAGACATAAACTACTCAAACAACCGCACTTTGACACACTACCGGACAAGCCTTGTCGGGGCGAGCCTTGGCTCGCCCGTTTCACTCGACGCAGAGACATATCCACCTAGTTAGCCACTCCCCCGGGCGGCGCTTGAAAGCAGCGCCCGATTCTGTGATAATGGTAAGAGAGTTGGTCGATTCCTAAGGTGGCGCGCCGATGGCCAAGCGCAGACGCAGAAAACCCAATATCTCGCAAGCGGTGCTCGAGCAGGCGCGTCAAGGCGCTATCGACGGGAGTTCTCCGGCGGATGACCGGGCGCCCGAAGCGAGCGCGCCCGCCGCGGTCCCGGCGGCCGCGCCCAAGCCACTGCCGCGCCGGCGCCGTGCGTTGCAAGCGGCTCAACTGGAGCGGCGCAAAGACGAAGGCACGCTGGATGGCGAATACGTGGCCGAACTGCTGGCCAATCCGACCAAAGTCGTCAGCGAAGACGACCTGCGCGCCGACTACGGCTTTGTCATCCGAGACTTGCGCAATATGGGCATCCTGGCGGCCGCGCTCTTCATAGCCTTGATCATCGTCTCCCTCGTCCTGCTTTGAGCGTGTACGCCGCCTGAGACCGCCATGCCCTGGTCAAGCCTGCAGAGCTTTCTGCGCCGCATTGCCACACCGCTCCGTCATTTGATTTCGCTCTACGCCAGCCTGCTCGCGCTCTTCACGCTGCTGCGGCTGCTGCGCGTCAGCGGTCCCCCGCTCATCGACCTGGCAAATGCCTTCGCTCCATTTCTGTTTATGCCCTTGGTCGTCAGTTTTCCCTTGTCGATCCTCGTCACGCGCGGTAGCTATGGCGCCGAGCACGCGCGCAAGCGGCTCTCGCGCTTGAGCAAGCCCGCGGAGGCCGCCGCGGAGCCTTCTCATCCGCCTCGCTGGAGCGTGCTGCTGCAGATCTGCTTGATCGCCATCGGCTTGTATTCTTTCGCCGCGCCCGGCATGTACCAGCCGGTTGAGCCGCCGGCCGGCGCAACCTTCTCAGTAGTGACCTTCAACGTGCAGGGCAGCAATGCGGAACTTGAGCGAGCGACCAACTGGCTGCTGGAGACAGCGCCCGATCTGATCGTGCTGCAGGAGACCGCTCAAGGCTACGATCAGCGCTTGGCGCCGCTCTATGACGTCTATGCGCATGAGGATCACATCGAGGGCAGCGCGCGTATCTTCTCGCGTTACGCCATTCTCGAGCGCGACATCCTGATTATTGAAGACGAGCCTGGGCGCGAGGCTCTGCGCCTGCTGCTCAACTTGGACGGGCCTGAGTTGGCGGTCTACGCCTTGCACTTTACCTTGCCGCTGAACCCGCGCGCCCAAGTCGACCCCGATGCCGATATCGGGCCCGAAGCGCTCTTCCGTTACAACGAAGCCCGCCGCAATGCCCAGATCCGCCGATTCCTGGATATCGTGGCGCGGGAAGAGTCTCCCTATATTGTCGCCGGCGACTTCAACATGAGCGACTCGTCGCTGATCTATGACGAGGTCGCGGCGCTGATGGCGGATGCCTGGCGCGGCGCGGGCAACGGGGCGGGAAGGACTTGGCCCGTGGCCGAAGCGATCGGATTGCCGCGCGTCATCCAGCCCTTGCTGCGCATCGATTACATCTGGCACAGTCCGGCGCTGCGCCCGGCATCGGCGACGGTCGGCGAACCTATCGGCTCCGACCATCTGCCGGTCACGGTGGAATTCGAGTGGCGTCGCAGCTAGCCAATTGGGCGCGCGTACTGTCAACGGGGGCGACCAATTTCTACGTCATTTGTACGGGCGAGCCGGTGGCTCGTCCCCCTTTTAGGGCCAATGTGAAACTTCGCCCGGACTTCCGCCACAGCGCGTTCGCTCTTATACTAGAGGCATGGACGCGCGGCTGCAATTCATCCCCATCATGATCGTTGGCTTTGGCGCCGCCCTCTGCTTGACGCCCCTCACGCGCCAAATCGCTATGCGCCTCGGCGTGACCGCATCGCCAAGCAAACGCAACATCCACAGCCGCCACATGCCTTTGATGGGCGGCGCGGCAATTTATCTGGCTTTCGTTCTGTCCGTCTTGCTCTTCAGCCCGCCGGATCATTTGATTGAACTCGGCGCCATTGTGGCCGGGGCGACGCTGCTGGCTTTGATCGGCTATCTGGATGATCGGCGTCATCTCAGTCCGCGGATCCGTCTTCTTGTGATGACGGTCGCCGCGGCCGTCGCGATTTTGTCCGGCGTGCAGATCCGCCTGTTCAATACGCCGCTGGTGGATATCCCACTGACCTTGTTTTGGATCGTCGCGCTGATCAACGCCGTCAACTGGATCGACAATATGGATGGGCTGGCGGCCGGCACGGCGGCCATCACGGCCGGCTTCTTTCTCCTGCTGGCGCTGAGCCAGGGGCAGATTCTCGTCAGCATGTTGGCGGCCGCCATCTTCGGCAGCGCGCTCGGCTTCTTGATCTACAACTACAATCCTTCGAGCACATTCATGGGCGATATGGGCGCTTACACCCTCGGTTTTGTGCTGGCGATCCTGGCTATCAAGCTCAAGTTCGCCGCCCAGCCGCTCAACGTCACCTGGATGGCGCCCGTGCTTGTGCTGGCGCTGCCCATTCTTGATATCAATCTGGCGATCTTCACACGCCTGCTGGAACGGCGCCCCCTGATGCAAGGGGGAACAGACCACGTGTCCCATCGCCTGCTGCGCCTGGGTTTGACGCAGCGGCAAACGCTCACCTTGCTCTATCTATTCTCGGGCGCCTATGGCTTGGTCGCGCTGGCGATCAGTCAGGCGGCTGTTGAACGGGCGCTTGTGATCGGGGGCGGCGCGCTGGCAACGCTCGTCTTCATCTTTTGTCTGCTGGTTATCCTCCGCTGGCGCGACCGCCACGCGAGCGCCAATCCTCAAGGTTGAGTAAGAGCCCGCAGCCTCCCACCGCCTTTCACTGGGGCGCCGCCACGCCGCCGCAAGCCGACAACTCGCCCGTCGACTGGAACCGTCTGAGACAGTCACTCAGCATTTTGCCGATCTTCTGATGCCCGGCTGTATTCCAATGGACATCGTTTGATGGCGCGTAATCGGCCTTCACATCCAGCGCATCGATCGGATTCAGGTAGGCAATTGACAGCTCCTCGAAGAGCTTGACGGCCGTGCGATGGCGCAAACCGGGACCGGCGCGCAGATCGTCTTTGCTCGGTATCAGGAGCAGGAGCAAGGTCGTATCGAGCGCTGCCGCTCGATCGCGCATGGCGGTGAGCAGTTCGCGCGTTACCGCCAGCCGCTTCTCGTGGCGCGCGTTCAGCGACAGCCCCGAGGCGTTGGCCAGGGTCTCGACGGCGTTCAGCGCCAGCGAACCCAGGCGCGTCAGACCCAAAAGGCGCTCGATGGCGCTGCTGGGCGGGTCCACGCCGTGCTCGTGATAGAAGAGGGCGGTCGCCTGATTCAGCTTCGTCACATTCCCCCATTTGTCAACGCGGTGATTCCGGATGCCAATCGGGCGTCCCGCCTCATCGACGCCGACGAAGTAGCCATTGATGGGCAGCAGGTTGTCATCGAAGTCGTTCACATAGAAGCCGTAAATGGCGATTTGTGGTTTCAGAATCGGGGCGAATGCCTCAAAGGACGCCAGCGCCTGGCGCGTGCCGATGCCGGAGACGCCGGTGTTCCAGACGATGCTGTTGGGCACATCCGCTTCGATGACCTCGATATAGGACTTGCCGGCGTCGGCGCTCAGACCAAAGGTGAATGAGTCGCCCATGGCGATGACGCGCAGCTTCGATTCAAGCTCATCGCTGTAGACGAAGTCCTGTGAATCGTAAAAGCCTTGCTGATTGACAACGCAGGGCCAGACAGTATGTTGAGTCCCATCGCAGACTTCGTGAATATGCGCGGCGACATAGTGGCAGCCGCTCGCGTCGCAGGTCCACCATGGCGCGGGTTCATAAGCGCGCTCGGGTACAGTCGCCGGGTATTGGGGCGCGACGCCCAGCGCCGTCAACAGAAGCTCCAGGAGGATCAGCGAAACCAGGGTGACGCTGAGGCTGGCCAGCAGATTCCGGCGCAAAGTCGTCAGCAGCGCCCGGCGCGTCGAAGTCCGCCGCAGGACGAACGAGGCCGGCGTCAAGATCAAGCCAGCGACGAGGAGAAGTATCTGAAAGGAGTTGAAGCCGGCGCCAGCCTCGGGCAGCAGATCCACCGCGACGCTGCCGATGATGAGGACGACGCCCAGGCACATGAACGCGGTCCACAATTGCCGCGCCCGCGAGCTTTGGCTCCTCGAATCGTCAGACACATCGGGACCTTTCGTCTGGACGCCGCATCCGCCGTGAAGATCTCCTCCGCAGGAAATGATTGCCTCAGCACATAGCATATTATAATGTCCGCTATCATTTGGCGGCGCCGCCAGCGGGCGCAATCGGCGCGTACTTTGGCGGCGCCTATCGATCCCGAATGCGGCCTTACTTCATCCTGCTTATTCGCCAAGCAAGCCGTATTGGAAATGCAGATTGCGCTTCTCCAATTGTCGCGTGAGGCAGCGTGGAAGAATCTCAGTAGAACCAATAAAGTAATGCAAATTTCACTAAAGCAACGATTTGCAGGGGCGACAGGCGGGCTGTGTCTACGCGCCCTACCATGTCGCCCAAAACCACA
>JAPOYS010000099.1 GCA_026706455.1 Chloroflexota bacterium
ATACGAGATCGCCGGCGGCCTGGGCGTCAAGATGGCGGACCCGGAGCGCGAAGTCAGGGTCATGGTCGGCGATGGCTCCTTCTTGATGATGCACACCGAGATCGTGACGATGGTGCAGGAGGGCATCAAGGTCAATATCATCGTGCTGGACAATCACGGCTTCGCCAGCATCGGCGGCTTGTCGAAGAGCGTCGGCAGCGACGGCTTCGGCACGAAGTATCGCTATCGAACGGAATCGGGGCATCTGGACGGCGAGACGCTGCCCATTGATTTCGCCAAGAATTGCGAGAGCCTGGGCGCCCATGTCATCCGCGCGAAGGACCGCGAGGAATTCTCCCGCGCCATGCAAGAGGCGAAGGGCATAAAAGGCGGTCCCGTCTGCATCGTCACCGAGGTCGACCGGCGGCAGCGCGTCGACGGCTACGGCTCCTGGTGGGATGTGCCAGTGGCTGAGGTCTCCGAGAGCGAGTCGGTCAAGCAGGCGCGCGCGGCCTACGTCGCCTACAAAGAACGCGAAAGCTATTATCAGTAACGGGCTTATGTAGAGGCGACCCTTGGGTCGCCCGCGATCTACCCAGGAGGCGCGAAAATGCATGTCTTAACGCAAGAAGACCTGGCATTCTGGCATGAACACGGCTACGTCATCGTCCGCGAGGCTGTGCCGCAGGCAAACTTGGACGCGCTGGTTGATGTCATCTGGGAATTCATGGCGATGGATCGCGCTGATCCCGATACCTGGTATCGCTCGCCCGACGGCGGCGACGGCTTGCCGCGCTTGAAAGAGTCCGGCATGGCCGAGCTCTACCAGCATCAGACGCTCTGGGACAACCGGCAGCATCCACGCGTGTATGGCGCCTTCGCCGACATCTGGGAGACCGAAAAGCTCTGGGTGTCGATCGATCGCGTCAATTTGAATCCGCCGGCGCGCGCCGATTGGGATTTCCCGGGCTTTGTGCATTGGGACATCGATACCTCGCTGCGGCCGCTCCCGCAACGGGTACAAGGAGTGCTCTCGCTAGTTGATGTTCCAGCCGACGCGGGCGGCCTGCAAGTGGTCCCCGGTTTTCATCGTCGCTTTGAGGAATGGGTTAAGACGCAGCCGGCCGAGCGCGATCCGCGAATTCCCGACATGACCGGGCTTGAGCTGAAGCCCTTAGCGACCAATGCCGGCGATCTGATCATTTGGCACAGTCTGCTGCCGCACGGCACTGGGCGCAACAACTCGGCGCGTCCGCGGCTGGCTCAATACATCACCATGTTCCCGGCGCGCGAAGATGATGAAGCCATGCGCCAAGAGCGGATCAGCTTGTGGCGCGAACGCAAATCGCCCGAGCGCAAGTTCTTCCCCGGCGATCCGCGCCGCTGGGAAATCGAGCATGGCTCGACCGCTGAGTTGACGCCGCTTGGCGAGAAACTGCTCGGCTTGTGTAAATGGTAGCTATCCAATGGCGGGCGCGATGACAAATCCACTGAAGGTCGGCTTGATCGGCTGCGGCAATGTCGTGCAATACGGTCATCGTCCGGCGCTGATGACGCTGCCCGATGTCGAGCTGGTCGCGCTGGCTGATATCACGCCGGCGCGCCGCGCCATCGGCCAAGCTTGGTTCGGCTTGCGCGACGAGCAGCTGCACGAAGATTATAAGGCGCTGCTCGCCATCGACGAGATCGAGGCGGTGATCATCGCCGTGCCACAGAAGCATCGCCCGCAAATTGTGCTGGAAGCTTTCGCCGCGGGCAAACACGTGCTGAGCGAAAAACCGATCAGCAATGTGCCGGCGGTCGCCGATGAGCTCGTCCGCGTCGCAAACCAAGCCGGCTTGAAGATGGCGATGGTGCACAACTACCACTTCTTGCCCGAATACCGCCAGATCAAGCGGCTGCTCACCGACGGCTTGATCGGCGACCTGCGCGTTGTCATGCTGCATTTTCTGGGCGTCATCGATTATCCGGGCGCGGCCGAATACCAGGCCGATTGGCGTCATACGCGGGCGGCGGGCGGCGGCGTGCTGATGGATATGATTCACGCCGTTTACCTCGCCGAGTGGCTGGTGGGCGCGGAGGCGCAGCAGGTCATGGCTTTTGTCGACGCGCTGGAATATAGAAGCCGGCAGCCCGAGATCGAAGACCTGGCGCTGCTGCAAATTGCTTTCCCGAGCGCCTATGCCGTCATTCACATGGCTTGGGGCGAGGGCGTGGGCGGCGCTGATATCAGCGGGGGAGACGGGCAGATCCGCATGCGCTACAAGGATTACCAGAGCGGCGGCTTTAACCAGCCGATTGAACTCTACAGCGTTGACTCGAATTGGAACCGCAGCGACCACGCGATCGCCAATCGGGAGACGCATTTGGAAGCGACGGCTGATTCATTCGTCGAACTTTATGCCGACTTTCGCAACGCCATCCGCGAGGAGCGTCAACCGATGGCGCCGGCGGCGGCGGGCGCGCGCGCTTTGCAGATCGTGCTGGGCGCCTACGCATCCGCCGTGACCGGGCGCGTCGTACGGTTGCCGCTCGATCGCGCGAGCCCGGTGTATCGAGTGGGCATTGAAGGCATCGCCGAATTGGAAACCTGGGCGCATAGCAAGACCTTAGCGGCCGGCTTGTTCGGTCTACGAGATTAGGGACAGCGCGATGGCTCTCTTGCGGGGTATGTTGTCTCTCGACGAGCTGTCGGCGCTCGCGGCCGCGGACGAGATCGACACTGTGATCGTAGCATTCAGCGATCATTATGGCCGGCTGTTGGGCAAGCGCCTGGACGCCGATTATTTTCTGGCGGCAGCGGCGCGGCGGGGCACGCAGGCCTGCAATTATTTGCTGACGACCGACATCGAAATGGAGCCTGTGCCAGGTTACCGCTTCGCCAATTGGGAGCGCGGCTACGGCGATTTTCATTTACAGCCGGACTTGCATACGCTGCGGTGGGCGAGCTGGCTGGAAGCAACGGCGATCGTCCTCTGCGATGTCCAAGACGACGCCGCGCATGAGCCAGTATCGGTGGCGCCGCGCTCGATCCTGCGCCGGCAACTGCAGCGTGCCGCCGCCTTGGGATTCGATGTCAAAGCCGCCTCTGAACTTGAGTATTACATATATCGCGATTCGTATCGCAAGGCGCAGGAAAAAGGCTACGCTGATCTGTCGCCGATGGGCTGGTATCTGGAGGATTATCACATCCTGCAAGGCACGCGCGAGGAGAGCTTCACGGCGGCCGCGCGCCGGCATCTGAAGCATTCGGGGATACCTGTGGAAAGCAGCAAGGGCGAGTGGGGCTTGGGGCAGCACGAACTGAATATACGTTACGCTGACTTGCTGACGATGGCGGATCGCCACAGCGTGATGAAACATTGCCTCAAAGAGATCGCGGACGCGCAGGGCGGCAGCGTGACCTTTATGGCGAAACCTTTCGCCGGGCAAGCCGGCTCCAGTTGTCATATTCATCTCAGCCTGTTTCAAGGCGGCGAGAACGCCTTCACGGGCGACACAGTTCTGGGACCGGTATCCGGCTCGGATGTCTTTCGCCATTTTCTGGGTGGCTGGATGGCGCGCCTCGACGAGACGATGGCTTTCTACGCGCCGACCATCAATTCTTACAAGCGCTATGAAGACGGCTCCTGGGCGCCAACGCGCATCGCCTGGAGTTACGACAATCGGACGGCCGGCTTCCGCGTTGTTGGCCGAGGCGATAGCCTGCGCATCGAGTGTCGCGTGCCGGGCGCCGACTGCAACCCCTATCTCGCCTACGCAGCCGCGCTGGCCGCCGGGCTTGACGGAATCACAAAGGAGACTGAGCCGCCGGAAATCTTCGAAGGCGATATCTATGCCGCGCGCCATCTGCCGCGCGTGCCCTACACGCTGGAGCAGGCGGTGGACAGTTTTGCGGGCAGTGAATTTGCGCGCCGCGCGTTTGGCGCGGATGTGGTCGAGCATTACTCGCACTTCTTCCGCCAGGAGATCACGAGCTACCGCAGCGCCGTGACCGACTGGGAACGCAAGCGATATTTCGAACGAATATAAGCAAACATGACTACAGGCCGTCACGTTTAACAGGAATCAGGATAATCTGGAGAATCGCAAAATCAATGTTATAATCGGTTCAGAGGGCGAATGATTGGAGGAAAACTGCTAAGCTGATGACATCTCTGTGATGTTGTTGCGGAGGAAACTGATGGATAGGATCACTGTACGCATTACCAAAGACGGCGATTGGTACGTCTCGCATTGTCTGGATTACGACATAGTAAGTCAAGGACAAAGCAGGCAAGAGGCAAAAGACAACATCATAGAGGCCGTAACTCTGTTTCTGGAATGCGCGTCAAGCGAAGAGATCCAAAGATGCCTTGACGAACATGGCCACCTAGAGCAGTTGAGCTTCGAGAGTGCCTAAGCTAAGAAGACTGTCAGGCAAGGAAGTTTGTAATATCCTCGTCTTGAACGGTTTTGACCAAATTCGTCAGCGTGGCAGCCACATCGTGATGCAAAAGAAATATCTTAAGGTATCAGGGGAAGAGGGGACTACGACTGTATCTGTACCAAACCACAAGGAATTGAGACTTGGTACATTGTCCGGCATAATTCGGCGTTCGGGTTTGCCCAGAGAGCTTTTCGAGTGATTCAGCATTTGTTGGTCTATCGCGGATCATCCGATATACGCAAAACTGCATCGTGAATTCTACATCGCCAAACTCTCGAATCAAGAAGACCTGTATGAAATGACAGGTCTCTTTTTTTCCAATTAGCGCAATTGGCATAATTCTAGGATACTCATTCCCAATTAGAAGGATCTTCCATGAGACTCAAAGACAAAGTAGCCCTCATCACCGGCGCCGGCAGCGGCATCGGCTACCAGACCGCGTTGCGATTCGCGCGCGAGGGCGCGGCCGTCTTGGCGGTCGATATCAATGAAGAGGGGGGCCTGCAATGCGTCGCCGATATCGGCCAGCGGGGCGGGTCGGCAAGCTACTTTCGCGCCGATGTTTCGCGCGCGTCCGACTGTGAGAAAATGATTGACGCGGCCGAATCGACCTTTGGCAAGCTCGATGTCCTCTTCAATAACGCCGGCATCAGCCACGCCGAGGATGATGACGCGATCAACACATCGGAAGCCGTCTGGGATCAGACGATGACGGTCAATGTCAAGGGCGTGTTCCTCGGCTGCAAATATGGGGTCCCGGCGCTGCGCAGAGCGGGCGGCGGCAGCATCATCAATACCGCTTCCTTCGTTGCCCTTATGGGCGCGGCCACCCCGCAGTTGGCTTACACAGCGAGCAAAGGCGCGGTGCTGTCGATGACGCGCGAGCTGGCGATGATTCACGCGCGCGAGAACATCCGCGTCAACGCGCTTTGCCCGGGACCCCTGCGCACTGAACTGCTGATGAAATACCTCGACACCGAAGAAAAGAAGCAGCGGCGGCTGGTTCATATTCCGATGGGCCGCTTCGGCGAGGCGACTGAGATCGCGGACGCCGCGCTGTATCTGGCGTCGGACGAGTCCTCATTTGTGACCGGCAGCAGCTTCATGGTCGACGGCGGGATCACAGCGGCCTACGTCACGCCCGAACAGCCGCGCGTAAAGGCTGGGTCCTGGCTCTAATCATTGGGCGCATGATCGGCAGTATAGTGGCGACATATACTGTCGCCCGCCAAGCTCGCAAGATCGACAGCGTAGTGGCGACATTGTATGTCGCCCGCCAAACTGACTGCATGTCATATCTGGGCGCGACAAGGCTCGCCCCTACAGTTGCAATGGGATGTTGGACCGGCTGGCAAGCGCCGCCGCATCCCGTATAATCCGCGATAAGTTGAACTTCGATAACCCGCGAAGCGGCAGGCAGGGAGCGTCAATATGTTATCGGGCTTGATGATGGAGTACCCCTTGACGCTGAACGCCATCATCGAACATGCGAGCCGCATGACGCCGCGCAAGACGATCAAGACGAAACTGCCCGACGGGCGCTGGCACGAATACAGCTACGCCGAGTTTCATTTACGCGTTAGGCGGCTGGGCAACGCGCTTGCGCAGCTGGGCGTCGAGCCGGGCGACCGCGTTGCCACCTTCGCCTGGAACAACTATCAGCATCTGGAGCTGTACTTCGGCATACCCTGCGCCGGCGCGGTCATTCACACCTTGAACATCCGCCTTTCTCCCGATCAACTCAAATACATAATCGATCACGCGGAAGACAAGATCATCTTCGTCGATGGGACGCTGCTGCCGCTGATCGAGCCAATCGCCGACCAACTGTCGACCGTCCGGCATTTCGTGCTCTTCAACGCCACGGCCGAGCAAGCTGGCAATCTGCCAAACGCTTTGCGCTACGAAGAGTTGATGGCGGCGGCGAGCGACGACTACAATTGGCGCTGCGCTGACGAGAACATGGCGCTGGGTCTGTGTTATACGAGCGGCACCACGGGCTTGCCCAAGGGTGTCTTGTACAGCCATCGCTCAATGATGCTGCATACGCTGGGCGTCTTGCAGGCGGCCGCCTTGGGTCCGACCGAGGCTGATGTCGTCTTGCCGGTCGTGCCGCAATTTCATGCGATGGCTTGGGGCTTGCCCTACGCCGCGGCTTGGGTCGGCGCCAGCATCGTCATGCCGGGTCCGCATCTCCAGCCGCCGCCGCTCGCTGACATGATCGAGAGCGAGCGCGTCACCATCGCCGCCGGCGTGCCGACGATCTGGAATGGGCTCTATCACGAGTTGCGTAAAAACCCGCGCGATATTTCCTCCATCACGCAATTGGTCGTCGGCGGCTCAGCCATGCCGCGCGGCTTGATCGAAGCCTATGAGCGCGACTTCGGCGTCAACGTCGTGCAGGCCTGGGGCATGACCGAGATGTCGCCCATCGGCAGCGTCGCCAAGCTGCAGTCGCGGCATCAGAGTCTGGATGCGGCCGGTCGCTGGGATATTAAGGCGAAACAGGGTTATTTTGTGCCCGGCGTCGATGCGCGGATCGTCGATGACGAGGGCGTGGAATTGCCCTGGGACGGCGAGACGATGGGCGAGCTGCAAGTGCGCGGCTACTGGGTGGCGCGGCAGTACTTCAAGCGCGCCGCCGACGTGGAGCATTTCACCAGCGATGGCTGGTTCCGCACCGGCGATGTCGTCACCATCGACCGCGACGGCTACATGACGATCACCGACCGGACGAAAGATCTGGTGAAGAGCGGCGGCGAGTGGATCTCGTCAGTCGATTTGGAAAATGCGCTGATCTCGCATCCGGATGTGCTGGAAGCGGCCGTGATCGCGGTCGCGGATGAACGTTGGGGCGAGCGGCCGCTGGCTATCGTAGTTCCGCTGGCTGGCGAGCCTGACCCCGAGGCGCTGAATGGCTATCTGCTGGAGCGCTTCCCCAAATTCTGGCTGCCGGATCGTTACGTCATCGTCGACGAGATCCCCAAGACGGGCGTCGGCAAGATGGACAAGAAGGTACTGCGACAGTGGCGCGCGGATGGGAAGTTGGACCCCCCATCCCCCGGCCCCTTCCCCCAAAATGAGGGAAGGGTAGGAAACTGACGAATTCTGAGAATCGAAGCCCCTCCCTCTTCATGGGGGAGGGGTTTGGGGTGGGGGCAAAAGATGAAAATCACAGGCATTCGCTCGATACTATTTGAGCACAAGATGGCGCGCGCGATCGGCGACGCCAACAACCCGCGCGGGCGCGATCAGTACGCGGCGCTGGCGGTCTTCCTGGATACGGATCTAGGCCTGACTGGCGTCTCGCTGGGCAACCCGGGCCAACAGGGCGAACTCCACGCGATGGCGGAGAATCTGCTCGTCGGGCGGGATCCGCGCGGGGTCGTCGGGCTGTGGGCGCGCATGGCGGATTTCGCCTTCAAAGGCGGCAATCGCGGCGCAGTCACCGATGTCATCGGCGCGCTGGATGTGGCGCTCTGGGACCTCAAAGCCAAAGCCAACGGCGAGCCGCTTTGGAAGACGCTGGGCGCCTCAAGCCGGGCGGTCAAAGCCTACGCCAGTGGCATTGACCTCCCCCTCAGCGACGACGAGATTCGCAGCTTCTACGAAGAGCAAGCGGCGCACGGGATCTGCATCGGCAAGCTAAAAGTCGGCTTGGATCGCGAAGGCGATTTGCGGCGCATCGGCATCATGCGCGAGGCGCTGGCGACCTCGGGGCGCGAGCCGATCCTGCTGGTCGACTCGAACGAGTATTGGTCGCCCAAACAGGCGATCCAGCATATCCGCTATTTTGAGCGCCAGCACGAGCTCTTCTGGGCGGAGGAGCCGGCGCGGCGCTGGGATTACACGGGCTTGCGCCAGGTGTCGCGGTCGGTGAATGCCGCTGTCGCCACGGGCGAGAACCTGGACGACGCGGCTGACTTCCGCGCCTTGATCGCGCATCAAGCCGCCGACATCTTGCAGATCGGCGTGGGCGCGGGCGGCATCACCGGCGCCATGCGCATCGCGCAGATGGCCGACGGCTTCGACCTGCCGGTCTCGGTGATGAATTGCCCGGGCAACTATATGGCGCATTTCGCCGCCGTGCTGCCCAATCACATCTGGATGGAAGTGGTGGACGCCGGGCGCGCTGTCGTCTTCAGTCACGACAGCCGGGTCGAAGACGGGTACATTATCCTGGGCGATAGGCCCGGCAATGGCATTCAGTTTGACATGGAGAAACTGGGGCAGTTCCACGTGACGCAGCGGACGGCATCAGCGGCGCCGAGTCCCTGGGGAAGAAGGCGTGGCGGCGGCTTGTTTGTGGTGGGCGAGGGCGAGCCGGAGGAGGTGTGGGAGGAGTAGGGGACCGCTTACTCGGCATTGGGCTGAGTTTGATCGGTGAAGCCCATGCGTCCTCGAATCCAGCCTAAACTTTCGCGCAATGCGGCATAATTGTCGTTGAGTTTATCAAACTTCTTGTCGAGATAATCGATTCTGCTGTTGAGTTGAACAATGTCATGCCGCAGCCACAGATATACACCGATGACAGTGCCAACTGTAATGATGAATTGGGCGTCTGAGCCAAGAGTCATTTGGTGATTAAGGCGACGGAAAGAACCATTGCAAGGCTGCAATCATGGCAATGAAGAGCCCGATTCCGGTCCCAACAATCCATTTTATGAGAGTCGCCTGCATCGCCTGCAAATCTGCCTTTGTCGCCAAGTGAGGATAGGCGCCTTCCAATCTTGCCACCCTTTCACTCAAGTTCGCGGGCTGCTGAAGCGTTCCATGCGTAATCTCTGCTACCATATGGAATCGTCCTAAAGGTGAACGCCGATGGTAGTCTATCAGCTTATGCTGTTTAAAGCAAATCCTGCTGTGCCACCCCGTCGGTGGACACATGCCGCTCCGCCTGCTTGAACGTGCCATGCGGCGGCGGCATATCGGCACGTACAGCATAACACAGGCGGCGCTTGCAACTGTATTGACAGGTGGCGGACGAGAATATATGATGTGGTCAAGAAAGGGAGAGCGATAATGGCATACGACAGTCGTAAAATCGCCAATTCGTTTTACTTGCCCAAGCGCCCAATCCTGCATGGGATCGCGCGACTAATTGATTTCAGCGGGGCGCTGAACCGTCAGATGTTCGACCAGATTCTGGAGCGCTCGGATGCTGAATCTATTCGCGCTGATTGGGAAGCCGCGGGCGCAACCCTGAGCCAGGCGATCAAGGCGTACGAGAAAGAACTCGCGGAAAAGCGCGCAATTGAATCAGAACCCGCCAACTGAGCTTCCTTTGGCCGAAGACGATTTTTCCGAAAGCTTGATTTCCGCGGATTTAATTCAATACATCCCCGAAGAAAAACGCGGGGAATTTATCCGTGAGATTGTTCTCCAAGTTGAGCGCTATTCCGGCAATATTCCGCATCCGAGTATTGTCGGTCGCTGGGAGCGGATAATGCCTGGCAGCGCCGACCACATTCTTAGCCTGTCCGAAAATCACCAAGAACATCGCATGGAAATAGAGCGAAGAGTGTTTGATAATTTTGTCAAACGCGAACAGCTAGGTATGTGGTTTTACTTTGTCATTGCGCTAGTAATGATTGTTGGTGGCGTCATCATAATCCTTTCGGGACATAGTACAGTAGGCTTAGTAGCGCTGGCAGCGCCTGTAGCCGCGCTCGCTGGCTCATTCCTTTACAGTCATCACAGCACCCGCCAGGAATTGCGCGCGAAGCGTCAATCCTTGCAACAGCCATCTATAGCGCCCGAATTGCCTGAAAGCGCGAATCAAGACGACAGCTAATCCTCAAAGCCATTACTTCACCTAATCAGAATAAACTCTGTGTCCTCTGCGCCGTAGGGCTGTGTCGACGCGCCCTTCTGTGGTTAAAATACTTTTCACTTCACCCCCAACCAGCAACAGGAGACCCCACCTTGCCCATCAAAACAGGCGGCGAAGCCACCGTCGAAGCCCTCATCGCCCATGGCGTAGACACGCTCTTCGGGCTGCCCGGCGTCCAGAACGACTGGCTCTACAACGCCCTCTTCGACAACCGCGACCGCATCCGCGTCATCCACA
>JAPOYS010000172.1 GCA_026706455.1 Chloroflexota bacterium
CCCTACCATGTCGCCCAAAACCACAAGTCGCAGCGGCAGCGGGCGACCAGATTGGCCGCCCCTATGAGGCTCGCTTCTTTCGCATGACTAGCTTGGGACTACTGAGACAGAGAGGAAGACGGGCGATCTGACAGTTTCGACCTGCAGGAATCTGTCAACTTGAAGGGCGACCCAAGGATCGCCCCTACATGCTGTCGATGATAGGGAAGATCATTTGATTGTCTTTGGCGCCGGGCGCTGGATCATGTGAGTTCAGCGGCGGAGCATGATCTCTGCGAGCGGCTTTTTGCTGATGGCGGGCACATCGGCATCCGCGGCCGGGTAGCCGACCGGGATCAAGACGAAGGCGCGTTCGTTGGCGGGGCGGTCGAGTATCTCGCTCAGGAATTTCATTGGGCTGGGCGTGTGGGTCAAAGTGGCCAAGCCGGCAATGTGCAATGCGGCCAGCAGGAAGCCCACCGCGATGCCGACCGATTCCTCGCTGTAGTAATGACGATAGCTTGTTTCTTCACCAGTGTCGCGATTTGCGCGGAGGCCGTAAGCTTGGCGGAAGACGACGATGATGTAAGGCGCGTCTTCGATATGCGGCTTGCGCCAGTCGGTGCCGAGGGGCGCCAGCGCGTCCAGCCACTCTTGGCTCATGCGCCGCTCGTAGCTCTCCTTCTCTTCCGCTTCGGCGGCGATGCGCATCTCGCGCTTGATGTCGGGGTCGCTGACGACTACGAAGGTCCAGGGCTGTTGATTGGCGCCCGATGGCGCTGAGCCAGCGACGCGAACTGCGCTTTCAATCAGCTCGAAAGGCACCGGCTCGCACGAAAAGTGGCGGACGCTGCGCCGCCGCGACATGCGCCGGGCGAATCGCTCAGAACGCCGTCGGGCTTCTGTCTCGTCAAGGCGCTCAAAATCCAGTGGCTCGTATACGGGTTTGCTGGGCATCGGGATACGCTTCCCTCACTCTCGCTACAGATCGAAAATGTCGAGGTCGCTTGTGCTGATGACCAGACCGTCGTATTCGCGCTTCACTTCGGCGACGAGCTCCTCAACTGTGATTCCCCAGAAGAGCTGATGATAGAGCAGCAGGCGACCGGGGCGTATCTCGCGCGCCAAAGCGGCCAGCTCAGTCGACGAGGTATGTACTCGCGAATGATATCGCTGCCAGTCCCGGGGCAGATTGACGAAGGCGGCCGAAGAATAGACCTCGTGAATCAGCACATCGCAGCCGCGCGCCCAATCGGCGAAACCCGGAACCGGCTTGGTATCGCCAGAGATGACAACCGTTTCCGCGGGCGTGTCGACTTTATAGCTGAACGCGTCCAAATCGCCGTGATCGGCCGCCAATGCGAATACCTTTACGCGCTCGTCCTGGTAGCAAGCGCCTTCGCCAATCTCGGTCACGTCAATTTTGTAGCCGCGCTCAGTGCTGGGGTGGGCGGCGCGGTGCTCGCGGATGTTCTCGCGGTAGGCCTCCAGGATGTGGCGCGCCATGCGCTTGAAGCCCGCTGGACCGTGGGCGAGGATTTCATGCTCGCGCCCATGGATCCAAGGCGTGAAGAGCAAGTCGGGCAAGCCCAGCGAATGATCGGCGTGCAGATGAGTCAGGAAGAGGCGCGTCAGGTCGGTCGTGCGCCAGGCGATCAGCCCCGCGTCATGCGCCTGCACGACGCGCTGCACGACGCCATGTCCGCAGTCAAAGAGGTAGGGCTGGTCGTCGACGGCGATGGCGACGCCGGAGCTGACGCGGTCGGCTTCGGGGTTGGGTGTGCCGCTGCCCAGGATGAGGACTTGCGCGCGGCTCATGGCAGCCAGAGCTGGCGGAGAAAGTCGATCTTCTCCTGCAGATGCTGGGCGCCGCCGCCTTCATGATCGTTGAAATAGTATTCCCTTATGGCTTTTTCGCTGGTCACGTGATTGTAGGCGGCGTAGACGGTCGAGGGCGGGCAGACGGTGTCCATGATGCCAACCGAGAACAGGGCGCGCGCCCGCATCCGCGCGGCGAAATTCAGGCCATCAAAATAGCTCAGCGTATCGAATACTGTGTCAATCTTGTCGCGCTGGATCTTGAGATAACGGGCGATCTCGGGATAGGGGTCGCGCGGCGTGATGTCGATTGCGCGGCGGAAGTGCTGCAAGAAGGGCACATCGGCCATGCATACGTTGACATCGGACAGCAGACCGGCGACGGCGATGGAGAGGCCCCCGCCCTGGCTGATGCCGGTTACGGCGATGCGCCGACTATCCACATCGGGACGCGAGCGCAAGGCTTCGACGGCGCGGACGGCATCAGTATAGAGGCGGCGGTAGTAATAGGTATCCTTGTCGAGGATGCCCTGGGTCATGAAGCCGGGGGCGGAAGGGTTAGCGCCAGTGGGCATGTCGGGCGTATCGCCGCGGGTCCAGACGCCGCCTTGGCCGCGCGTGTCCATCACGAGATAGGCGAAGCCGGCTGATGGGAAGGCCAGCCATTCGTGCGGGAAGCCGCGGCCGCCGCCGTAACCGATGTATTCGGTGACGCCGGGCAGCGCCTCCTGGCTTCCGCGCGGGCGCATGTACCAGCCTTTGACGCGCTCGCCATTGAAACCGGAGAAGGTCACATCGTAGACATCGACGGTTTGCAGACCGAAATCGGCCGGCTCAAACACGGCATCGAGTTCGTGCTTGCGCGCCTCCTGCAAAGTTGCGGTCCAGAATGTGTCGAAGTCAGCTGGTTCGGCGCGCGGCGGTTTGTAGACGCGCAATTCTTCCAAAGGCATATCAAACTGGGGCATGGCGCTTTTCCTTCCGGTCGCAGGCTGATGACGGGATTATAACGGCGACGGGCTGATTCTCTAGCTCGTTCCGGCGGCGAGGGGGCGGGAGAGTTGGAAGCCGGGGCGATTGCGAGTAAGATGGATGCGACTTTAGACGATAACGGAGCCATTGTGAACTGGCGCGAATATTATCTGCGTGAAGTGTATCCGTGCTTGGACCTCCGGTTGGCGGAGAAGTATCCGCTCGTGAGCCTCATCGAAGGGGATGGGCGGAAGCCGCTCGGGTGTCAGGCGCTCGTGATGTTGGTCGCGCTGACGGGCACGGGCAAGTCGACGACGCTTGATCGACTGCGTGCGCGCCGCGCTGATATCGGCGCAGGCAGCATACCGACGCGGCGAGAGTTGGCCGACTGGATCGCCATCCCGCTGGCGCAGGCTTTGGCGGGCGAGCCGCTTGCGCGGGCGCGCGATCGCAGGAAGCGCTTCGCCCATACGCGGCGCTTTGCCCAGCGTGTGCCGGGCGGGATGGCGGCCGCTTTCTCCTGGTTGAACATTGCGGATTCATTTGATGGCCTCATCGTCGCCGAGGGAATCCGCGGCGCGAACGAGATCCGCTATGCCTTGGAACATTTCCCGCGCTGGAAGATCGTCGAGTTGGCGCTGAATCCCGTGACGCGCCTGCGCCGTTTGAGCGGGCGGGTGGATGATTTTGATCAAGCCGGCGGCGGGTCCGATCTCTCATTTTTGCCACGCGCGCTGAGGGCGGAAGCCGAGGCGGGATTAAAAGCGGGCCAAATCAGCGGCAAGGCGCTTGCGATCATGCAAGCCGAAGCGGCCAATTACGGGCTTGAGCCATTCGCAGCCGGGCAAAGCTATGCGAATTATTTTCAAATCGATATGGAGGAACGCGACCCGGATGAAGCGGCTGCGGCGCTAGCCAGCATCATGGAAGGGATGGAAGCGGCGACATGCCCAGAATAGCGCGTATCGATACGGCGTCTTATGAGGTCCCGTTGAAGGGGCGCTTAACTTGGGGGGACGGGCACGAATTGCGTCAATTGGCGCATGTCCTGGTTCGCGTTGAGCTGGAAGATGGCGCTTTTGGTTTTGCCGAGGCGACGCCGCGACCGAGCATCTACGGCGAAACGCAAGCCTCCATCCGGCACATCATGGGCGAGCATTTGGCGCCGATATGCCTGGGCGAAACGATCGAGGGATTCTCGGCGATCGCAGCTTTATCCGCCCGCCTGGCGCGGATCAAGAACAACAATACAGCCAGAGGCGCGCTGGATATGGCGCTGCATCAGGCGCTGGCGCGCAGCCGAGGGGAGCGTCTTTCGAAATATCTGGGCGCGACGCGGGAGCGGATTTTACTCAGCGCCATCGTCAGCACGGGCTCGCAGGAAGCGGTAATGGCTGATGTGAATGCGCTGTACCAGGCGGGCATACGCGTGTTCAAGGTGAAGATCGGTCGCGAAATTGAGACAGAGATCAGGACGCTGGAGCGCTTAATCGGGCAATATCCGGCGGCGCAATTCTATGTGGACGCCAACGAGACGCTTGCCAGCGACACGGCTGCGCGCCTGCTTCAGCGCCTGCTCGAGCTGGGCGTCAACCATTGTGAAGAGGCATTGCCCGTTCATCGGCTGAAGGAGCGGCGGCAGCTACGTCGCGATTGCCGGATGCCGATCATCGCCGATGACTCGGCCTTCACAGCCGCCGACTTGGAGCGGGAAATCGCCTCTGATACATTCGACATTCTCAACATCAAGACAGCGCGAACTGGATTTTCCGAATCGCGGCGGATGCTGGAACGGAGCGTGGCGGCGCGCAAAGCCGTGATGATTGGCTCGCAGGCGAGCTCGCTGTTGGGCTGTCTGCATGCGGCTGTTTTCGCTGGACATCAAGATGTTGCTTGCGCCAATGAATGCAGCTTCTATCTGAAGACGGAAGCCGATCTGTGCGCTGCGCCGCCGATCGTGGCTGGCTGGCTGGCGCTGTCTGCGGCTGAGCAATCGCTGGAGGGCATGCATGAAGCGCTGTCATACAGTTTTTAGTCACAGAGCCACAGAGGCAAAGGCGCAACCTGTAGCCAGTGTGTAGGAGCGAGGCTTGTCTCGCCCTTTGAACGCCCATTGCCGAATGCGCCGGGTCATTTTGCCACAGAGGCACAGCGACACAGAGGGAAAACGCGCAATCCGCAGCCTGCGTGTAGGGGCGAGGCGGTGACTCGCCCCCGCGCAGCGTTCGCGTACAATTTGTATTGGCGGATGTTAGGACCGATGGCTGTTGAAAGGAGCAAGACATGAAGGTTCTGATAATGGCCGATATGGAAGGCGTGAGCGGCATCGTGACCTGGGGTCAGGTGACGGGCGGCGCGCCGATGTATGAAGAGGGGCGCAGGCTGTACACCGAGGAGATCAACGCGGCTGTGCGCGGCGCCAAGCGGGCCGGCGCCGATGAGATCGTCGCCGTCGATTGCCACGGCGCCGGCGGCGACTGGACTTTCAACTCTTTCGTGCCGGAATTGCTCGATGATGATTGCGAGTGGGTAGCGCATCATCCCTGGTCGCGCTATACGGAATTGCTGGAGCAAGGCGCCGACGCCTGCCTGCTGGTGGGCATGCACGCGCGCAATAACACAGCCGATGGCGTCCTGTCCCATACCATCTCGACGGTGAAGTGGCACAATCTTTGGTTCAACGATGATCTGGTGGGCGAATCAGGCGTCAATGCGGCGCTATGCGGCCATTATGGCTGCCCGGTGCTTTTGGTGACGGGCGATGAGGCGGTCTGCCGCGAAACCACTGAGTTGCTGGGCGCGGGCTTGACGACGGTGGCGGTCAAGCGCGGGCTGACGCGCTACTCCGCCCGCCAGATTCCGCCGCGGCGGGCGCGCAAGATGATCGAAGCGGGCGCCTTCCAGGCTTTGCAGAATCCCGTGGCGCTACAACCTTATGTGCCGTCTTCGCCGGTCACGATCACCATCGAAGTCGACCAGGTGGAGAAGATGGATGATTTCGCTGGGCGGCACGGTGTGGAGCTGGATCGGGCGGCGCAGAAAGTCTACAGCCGCGCCGAAAATTGGATGACTGCTTGGGATCAGATCTGGCATTGGACTGTCTGATCGCCCGCAAAATACCACGTTGCGGGTGGAGGGCGAGACCCTACATTTCAGCCACCGGGCAAGGCCAGCGAAAGCGACCAGCCCGCGACCAGCAGCAAGCCGACCTGGCCGTGCAATTTCGCCGTGCGTCCCTGCGCTTGATGCAGCAGCGGAATGGCTGTGCTTGTGTTGAAGATGCGGATGAGCCGGCGCGCCTCGGGCAATGTGATGAGGGTCAGCAGGGTGCTGGGGGGCATGAGTCCGGCGGCGATGACGAGGGCTTGGGCGACATAAGCGCCGAGGACGAGAAAGATGAATTCCGCGCGCGCGAATCGGAGGCCGAAGATGACCGCCAGCGTGCGTTTGTTCGCGGCGCGGTCGGCATCCATATCGCGGATATTGTTGGCGTGCAGGATGGCGGCGACCATGAAGGCGACCGGCAGCGAAATCAGGCAAAGCTCGCCAATGCGCGCCTGCGAGACCGCCGGCGACATGACGTAATAAGCGCCGACCACGATGGCGGGACCCATGAAGATGGCGACCGCGATTTCACCCAAGCCGTTGTAAGCCAAGGGGAAGGGACCGGCGGTGTAGGTGATCGCCACCAGCACGCCGCCGACACCGATGATCCAGAGCAGCGGTCCGCTCTGCGCCAGCAGGTAGAGACCGATCAGACAGCCGGCGAGGGTGGTCAGGATGGCGCCGGCGCATACGATGGCCGGTTCCAGGATCTTGCGCTTGATGATCATGCCCTGGCCGGCTTGCTTCAGGCGGTCGGCGCCGCGGCGATAATCGGCGTATTCGTTGATCAGGTTGGCGGCGCTCTGCAGAAAGAGCGTCCCGATCAGCGCCAGCAGGAAGGCGCCCGCTTCAAAGACGCCGTCAGCGACCGCGACAATGCCGGCCAAGCCCATTGGCACGTATGTTGCGGTGAAGACCCGCGGCCGCAGGGCTTGATGCCAGGCGCGCAGTTTGGATTGGGGCGGGCTGGGAGGCAAGAGCGGTGATCTCTCAGTAGACAATGGTCAATTCTCCCAGAGACTATACCAGATTTGACAGACTATATTGGCAAATGTAGGCTTCGGGCGGTCAAAGGATCGTCCCTGCAAGGCTTTACCACAGAGTAAACGAGGCAACGCAGAGGGCACAGAAGTAGAACCAATAAAGTAATGCCAATTTCACTAAAGCAACGATTTGTAGGGGAGACAGGCGGGCTGTGTCTACGCGCCCTACCATGTCGCCCAAAACCACCAATCGCAGCGGCAGCGGGCGACCAGATTGGTCGCCCCTACAATTTTTACGAGCGAAGAAAACAGTTTCAAAGACGTCAGCACGCTCAATGCCCGCGACTGTGTATAATCGCCCATAGTGTTTGCGTAGAGGCGGTTCGCGTGAAGGTTCTGCACGTTTCGCTAAGCGATGGCGGCGGTGGCGCTGCAATGGGCGCTTATCGCCTGCATCAGAGTCTGCGGCGGGCGGGCCTCGAAAGCGAGATGCTGGTGCTGCGCAAGGTCACGGAAGACCCGAGCGCGCATCGGCTGTCGGACGCGCTCAATCGCTGGGAACGCCTGCGGAGACGGTGGGCCGAGCGCCGCCATAATCGAGAGTTGCGGCGCAACCCGCGTATAGAAATGAGCGGACAATGGAGCTTGAATCTGTACCGTTATTCAATTGCGGATGCCATCAATTCTTTCGCTGCGGATATCGTGCAGCTCCACTGGGTGGGCGACAACTTTGTGCCGATACAAGAACTGGTGAAGATCCGGGCGCCAATCGTATGGACGCTGCGCGATATGTGGGCGTTCACCGGCGGCTGCCATTATGCGGGAGAATGCGTCAATTATCGGGCGCTTTGCGGGCGCTGTCCGCAGTTGGTCAATGCTTCGGCGAGCGATCTTAGCGCACGGATTCACACCGAGAAGCGGCGCGCCTGGTCGAATCTGCCGCTGACCATTGTCACGATCAGCGAATGGCTGGCGGATTGCGCGCGCGCTAGCTCGCTTTTGGGCGACCGGCGGATTGAAGTCATCGGCAATCCGATTGATCCGAGCCGGTTCAAGCCGCTCGAGCGGGGAGCCGCCCGGCAGGCTTTCAATCTGCCACAAGACAAACGACTGATTCTCTTCGGCGCGATCGGCGGCGCCAGCGATCCGCGCAAGGGGTTTCGCTACTTGGCGGAGGCGCTCGCAAAGCTGGGCTGTGAGGGTCAGGCGGAGCTGGTCGTGTTTGGCTCGGCGCGCCACGAGGACATCGATGCTGGGCTGCCGGCGCATCAGCTGGGGCGTTTTCAGGATGAAGTCAGCTTGAGCCTGCTGTATTCGGCCTGCGATGTTTATGTGCTGCCGACCGTGCAAGAGGCGCTGGGCAAGACGCTGCAGGAGGCGCTGGCTTGCGGCACGCCCTGCGTGACCTTCGCCGGCACGGGGCCAGATGATATCGTGGCGCATCGGCACGACGGCTATCGCGCGCGCATGGGCGATAGCGCCGACCTGGCCGCCGGCATCGAGTGGACGCTGGCGCAATCCTGGTCGCGGCGGGAGCTGCATCAGCGGATCGTGGCCAAATACGGCGTCGAGCGCATCAGCCAGCGCTACATTCGGCTGTACGAGTCGCTTATCGGCGGCTGAAGATCGCGAGCCAGTGGAAGTAGTGAATAAATTGGGCAGGCCCCTTATTCCCGTCGGAAGCGTAGGGACGACTTATCAAGTCGCCCGTCATTCATGTTTTTGGCTGATGCGGGCGACCTAATAGATCGCCCCTACATTTTCACAATATATGACACGCTCAGTCGAAAATGCGCCGATTTTGGGTTATGCTAACATTCTGCCGGATCACGTAGAAACGAGTGAGACAATATGATCGCGAACAATCACGCTGCCTTGGTTCAGCAAGACGAGCGGCAACTGCATCCGATGTACCATCCCACGCGGACGGAGAATGCCGTCATGGTGGAGCGGGGCGAGGGCGTCTGGCTGTACACCACTGATGGCCGCAAGATCCTCGATTCGATGGCGAGCCTGTGGAATGTCAACGTCGGCTACGGCAACCGCAAACTGGCGAAGGTGGCTTATGAGCAGATGCTGGATATCGCCTACAGCTCGGGCTTCGCCGGCATGACGAATCCGCCGTCGGCGCAGTTGGCGGACAAGCTGGCCGGCTTCTTCCGCCCGAATATGAACTTCACCAACTTCACATCGGGCGGCTCCGAATCCAGCGACACCTCGTTCAAGACGGCGCGCTTCTACTGGCATCAGCTGGGCAAGGCGCAGAAGAAGAAGATCATCTCGCGCCTGACCGGCTATCACGGCATGACGCTGGCGGCGACCAGCGCGACCGGCATGAGCAAGTTCCACAGCATGTTCGGCGGCGTGCTGGACGGCTTTGTGCATGTGGCGAATCCGAACCCGTATCGCTATGAGGGCGAGTTGCGGGATGGCGAGACGGTCGCGCAGGCGGCGGCGCGCGCATTGGAAGAGACGATCCTGCGCGAGGGACCGGAGACGGTGGCCGCTTTCATCAGCGAGCCGATTCAAGGCGCAGGTGGCGTCATGATCGCCGATGACGGCTACTTCGATCTGGTTCAGGCGATCTGCAAGAAGTACGAGGTGCTGTTCATCGTCGATGAGGTGATCTGCGGCTTTGGGCGCACCGGCAATTGGTTCGGCAGCGACGCCTTCAACATCAACCCCGATATCATGCAGTTCGCCAAAGGCGTGACGAGCGGCTATATGCCCTTGGGCGGCATCCAAGTGACCGATGAAATCCGCGATGTGATCAACGGCGCGCCGGAAGATCAAAGTTGGATGCACGGGTATACCTATTCCGGGCACGCGGCTGCTTGCGCGGTGGGCATCGCCAATATCGACATCATTGAGCGCGACGGCTTGCTGGAGAACAGCCAGCTGATGGGCGCGCGCCTGCTGGAGGGCTTGGAGGCGCTGGTGGACGAATTCCCGCATATCGATTACGCGCGCGGGCTGGGCTTGATGGCGGCGGTCAATGTGGTGAAGAGCAAGGAGAGCCGCGAGCCGGACGCGGGCCTGGCGGAGAAGATCAGCGATGCGGCGTTGGAGCTGGGCTTGCGGGCGCGCCCGATTGGCGAGGCGATCGCCTTTGCGCCGCCGCTGTGCATCACGGCCGACGAGGTCGATATTATCGTCAATACGATGGGCGACGCGATCACGCGGGCGAGTGGCTAAATCCGCCGACTGCGGTGCGATTCTTCGCTTCAGCATTGCGGCTGGAAATAATCAAATCGGTGTTAGATAATAGTTGCCTGCCGAGTCTTATCGCTTTGCGCTGGCTCCGCGCAACCTAGCGCTGCTGGCGAGCGCGCGGAGAGCGCAGCGAAGGACCGGCAATCGAATACCATATTCCATCCAAGGAGAAGCAACATGAAGAAGCTAGTTGTATTGTATCGTGTTATCATGGTATTATCTCGAAGTGCGATAAGGAAGCATTAT
>JAPOYS010000127.1 GCA_026706455.1 Chloroflexota bacterium
AAGGCGTTAATCCCTACGAACTGTTCCCGGCCGGCACAATCGCCATGACCGGCGCCGGGCGCTGGCCCTTCGACACCTACGTCACCACTGGTTACAAGGATGTCGATATCACGCCCTGGCCGCGCAACCGCGCTGGCACCACCGTCTTCGGCTCCGGCGGCTGGGCGGTCTCCAAGTCCACCGAGAACGTCCCGCTGGCGCTTGAATTGATCAAGGACTTGGCCGCCTTTGAAACGGACCTCGAAGCGGTCGCCGTCGGCACATCCTTGCCCGCCCGCCGCAGCGCCACCGAAAACGAGCTCTTCAACAGCTTCCCGGCCAACGCCCACCGTTTCTTCGGCAGCCTGGAAGACATCAAGCCCGTGCCGTCACCGGCGAACTTCGCCGAAGTTGAAAGCATCTTCATGCGCCACATGGACCAGATCATGGCCAACTCCGTGACCGCCGAGCAGGGTCTCGAGGCGGCTCATATCGAGTTGTCCGCCGCCATGGACAAATTAGCCGAGCGCCTTGGCAGCGGATAAAGCGGCAACCTCCGCTCATCAGTTAGAACGAGCCTGCATAGTGATTAGTGCAGGCTCGTTTCCCTAAACTGGCTGTGAGAAAACATGCGGAATAGCGGTCCTATCTCTGAATTAACGCCAAAGCAGCGCGAAGCCTTCGTCGGCTACCTGTTTATTTTGCCTACCTATGTCGGCTTCACAATTTTCATACTCTATCCCCTGATCGAATCGGTGCGCATCAGTTTCCAAGAGTTCAGCCTGCTGCGCGGCTCAACCTACATCGGCTTGGAAAACTATGTCCAGATGTTTGCTGACGCGCGCCTGCGGATAGCCTATGTCAATACGATCATCTTCACTCTTTTCGCTGTCTTCTTCAACGCCGGCATCGGTTTGCTCCTGGCGGTTATGCTCAATCGGCGTCTGCCGATATTGATGCGCAACTTGTATCGCTCGATCTTTTTCTTTCCCGTGCTCATCGCGCATACCTACATCGCCGTCATTTGGCGCTTCCTCTATCAGCAGGATACGGGCGTCATCAATTATTATCTTGGAGTTTTCGGCGTTGACCCCATTCCTTGGCTGAGCAACGCGCATTGGGCGATGGCGGCGATCATCATCCTCGATGTTTGGAAGAACACCGGCTTTGCCATGCTGGTCTTCCTGGCTGGCTTGCAGAGCATCTCGAATGAGTATTACGAAGCCGCCCAGCTCGATGGCGCCAACGAGCGACAACTCTTCTTCCGCATCACAATTCCTTTGCTCAGCCCGACCATCTTCTTCATCCTCGTCATATTTATGATTGGCGCGCTGCAAGTCTTCGACACGATCATCGTGCTCACCCAAGGCGGGCCCGGCGACGCCACGCGCAGCGTCGTCCTCTACGTTTATGAGATCGCCTTCCGCACATTCAACATGGGCTACGCCGCGGCCGTATCCATGACGCTATTCGCCATCATACTGGTGCTGACCGCCCTGCAATTCTGGATCAGCCGCCGCTGGGTGCATTACGAATAGGTGGACTGAACCATGGCACAGACGCGCGCCGCCGCTAGCGGGCGGCCAAAGCCACCGCCGGCAAAGCGCAGGAAACCAATCAATTCCGGCGATATCATCTCCTACACCATCCTGACCATCGCCGCCATCCTGGTGTTGATGCCGCTGGCTTGGATGTTTTCGACTTCGCTGCGCCCAACACAGGAGAGCTTCCAACTGCCGCCGGCTTGGCTGCCCACCAAATTCCGCTGGGAGAACTACATCGCGCCCTTTGAATCCAGCGTGCCCTTTGTCGACCTATTCATCAACAGCATGAGAATAACAGTCGCGGTAACAGTGGGCCAGCTCGTCACCTGCTCGCTCGCCGGTTACGCATTCGCCCGCCTGCGCTTCCCGGGGCGCGACCTGCTCTTCCTCCTGCTGCTCGGTTCCTTGATGGTGCCTTTTCAGGTGACGATCATTCCGATATTCCTGCTCATGCGCGATCTGAATCTGATTGACAATCCGCTCGCCATCATCTTGCCCGGGCTGATCAGCGCATTCGGCGTCTTTCTGATGCGGCAATTCTTCAAGCAGATGCCGCAAGAATTATTCGACGCGGCGCGCGTCGATGGCGCCGGGCACATCCGCTCCTTCCTGCAAATCGCCTTGCCGCTGGCGGGTCCGGCGATGGCGACCCTCGGCATCATCACCTTCAACGCTACCTGGAACGCCTATTTCCTGCCGCTCGTCTTTCTCAATTCCTGGCACAAAATGACGCTGCCGCAAGGCATCGCCCTCCTGACCGGTTATATGGGCTCGGGCAATCCCTCGGTGGTGATGGCGGCGGTGACGATGGCGATCCTACCCGTATTGTTCGTCTTCATCGCGGCGCAGCGCTGGATCATCGAAGCGCTGACGAGATCCGGGCTGAAGGGTTAAAGAAGGCTGAGTTTCATCAGACGTGCGAGCATTGGCGGGCGATCGCTGCTGGCCGCCTGCTGTAGGGGCGACTTACCAAGTCGCCCGAACTGAATACAAGGTTCACAGCGCGGACGATCTGGCAGATCGCCCCTACAGTTGACACCAAAACCAAAAACAGGAAGACAATTATGACAGTTTCAAACGTTTATCCCTCATTGGTCAAATACGACCAAGAGCATCTGCGTCAGATCGGCTTGCCGCTTGGCGGCATCGGCACCGGCGTCGTCTCGCTCGGCGGGCGCGGCAACTTGCATGACTGGGAGATTGTCAACCGCCCAGCCAAGGGCTTCGACTTGCAGCAAACCTTCTTCTGTTTGTACACCAAGTCGGCCGATGGCCGCCGGACGGCTCATGCGCTTGAGGGCCTCATCCCGCCGGCCGATTATGAGGGCGCGCGCGGCGCTGCCATTCCTAATCATGGCTTGCCGCGCTTCCGCGAATGCCGCTTTGATGCCGCTTACCCCTTTGGACAAGTTACACTGGGCGACGAGTCTGTGCCGCTTTCGGTACAGCTGGAAGCTTTCAATCCGCTTATCCCGGCCGACAGCGACAACAGCGGGATCCCGGTCGCCATCTTGCGCTACCGGCTTATCAACAACAGTGATGCCGATATTGAAGCGGCCGTCTGCGGCAGCCTGCAGAACTTCATCGGCGCCGACGGCACGAGCGGCGCGCCCGCCGACAACTACAACAGTTACCGCGAGGCGGATGGCTTGGCGGGCCTCTTTATGCAATCAGAGGGCGTCGACCCCGAAGCGCCGCAGTGGGGCACGCTCGCCTTGACGACTAACTTACCCCCCACAATCCCCCCATCGCAATGGGGGGAAGTGCAGCAGGGCGGTGTAACTCATCGCAGGGCTTGGGCAAATTACAGTTGGGGCGATTCCCTGCTCGATTTCTGGGACGATTTCAGCGAGGACGGCCGGCTGGACGAACGCGAACGCGCCGGGAAGGACGACCCGACCGGCTCCCTCTGCGTCTCGCTGACCGTGCCGGCGACGGGCGAGGCGGCGGTGACCTTCTTCCTCAGCTGGCATTTTCCCAACCGCACCACCTGGAAAGAAGCTGGCTTGAATCACCCGCAGAGCCTGGTCCAGACGGGCGAGCGCATCGGCAATTATTATACGACCCAGTTCGCTGACGCCTGGGCAGCGGCCGCTTATACGGCGGAGAATCTCGAGTGGCTGGAAGCGGAAACGCGCGCATTCGTGGATGGCGTCTGCCAGAGCGACTTGCCAGCCGTAGTCAAGGAAGCGGCTCTTTTCAACTTGAGCACGCTGCGCTCGCAAACGGTCTTCCGCACGCCCGATGGTTTCCTGTTCGGCTGGGAAGGCTGTGACGATACCGCCGGCTGCTGCTTCGGTTCTTGCACGCATGTCTGGAATTACGAACAAGCCACCGGCTTCCTCTTCGGCGATCTGGCTCTTGGCATGCGCGAGGTCGAGTTCAATTACGCCACGCGCAACGACGGCGGCATGAGCTTCCGCGTCGACCTGCCGCTGGAGCACGCTCAATCCTGGTCGCTGGCGGCCGCCGATGGCCAGATGGGCTGCATCATGAAGCTCTACCGCGATTGGCAGCTCTCTGGCGATAGCGAGCGGCTGGGCGGGATGTGGCCGAATGCGCGCAAAGCGCTCGAATTCTGTTGGCAGCCCGGTGGTTGGGATGCCGACAAAGACGGCGTCATGGAAGGCTGCCAGCATAACACAATGGATGTCGAGTATTACGGACCGAATCCGCAGATGGGCATCTGGTATCTGGGCGCCCTGCGCGCCATGGAGGAGATGGCGCGCCATTTGAATGAGGTCGACTTCGCCGAAGAATGCCGCCGGCTCTTCGATAACGGCAGCGACTGGATCGATGCCAATCTCTTCAATGGCGATTATTACGAGCATGAGATACGGCCCGCCGCCGGTCGCGACGCCATTCTGGGCATGCTCATCCACAGCAGCATGGGCGCCGCTGATCCGACGGAGCCTGTCCTGCAACTCGGCGCTGGCTGCCTGGTCGATCAACTGGTCGGGCAGTTCCTAGCGCATGTCTGCGGCTTGGGCTACTTGACGGAGCAAGCCAAGGTCAAGCGCACACTCGAAAGCATCATGCGCTACAATTTCAAAGATACTATGTACGGTCACTTCAATCACATGCGCTCCTACGTGCTCAACGACGAGTCGGCGCTGTTGATGGCGACCTACCCGCGTGGCGAGCGGCCTGCGCGTCCCTTCCCCTATTACAACGAGGTGATGACCGGCTTTGAATACACGGCCGCCGTTGGCATGCTCTACGAAGACGACATCGAAAACGGGCTACGGTGCATCGCCGCAATCCGCGAGCGCTACGACGGCCGCAAACGCAACCCCTTTGATGAAGCGGAATGCGGCCACCACTATGCTCGGGCGATGGCGAGCTGGGCGGCCATCCTGGCGCTGACCGGCTTCCACTATTCCGCTGTCGATGGGACGATCCGCTTCGCCGCGCCCGCCGCCGACTGCCAGCACTTCTGGTCAAGCGGCTACGCCTGGGGAATTTGCGCGCTCAGCCCAAACGGCGACGGCAAATGCGGCGTCGAGTTTACGGTCATGGGCGGCGAGATCAGCTTCGCCGAGTTCGCCTTGACGGGCTTGGGCGCCGTGCGATTCGACAAGCCGCAAGCGCTTTCCAAAGGCGATACGTTGCGCTGCGACGTAAAGGGATAATTTGTTGGATTCACAAAGCCAACCGCAGCCGTGACGCGTCAGGAAGTAGAGCGGCAGGTAATCGAAATCCCCGAGCGCTGGGCGGGGGTCGCGCCGAGATTGATCGCGCCGGAATTCCTCGGATCGAATGCTATGAAGAATTGAAAACTCAAGCCACTAAGGGACTAAGACTCCAGTTCATCAAGCAGTAGAATCTCAAGCTCCTTTATGCGCTTCATGTCGCTGTCATTGGTGAGCATGGCATCGCACTGAGTTGCGACCGCGCTTGCGACATGAACTGAATCCGGCGTGCCTAGACCGTATCGCGCTCAAATCTCGGCTACCGTAACAGCGATCTCAGGCGAAACGGCAACAAGTTCATAGTCATCGCCTGCCACAAGAATCTCTTGATATGCCTGGACCAATCCTTGATCACCTTGTCTAAGCGGCATCACCAGGACTTCAGCCAGGGTAAGTACAGAACTGTACGCGACTAGATCGGTCTCATCGACAATTCTTATGATTGTGCGCATCTTATCTAGATAAGCTGGGTTCTCTTCCACGTAGTAGATCAGCGGCGCTGAGTCAACGTACAAGCGTTTTACTTTGGTCAGTTCCGCGTGGATGCGCTTCAACGCCGATTAGCCTACTTGCCGCGCAATTCGTTTATGTATTCTTGCGCATCCACGCCTTGCCAGATTTCTTTTCCCAAGCCTCGCAGCTCGGACAAGCTGCGCTTTGGCTTAGGCGGCTGGCTGGCCAAATGGTCGACCAACAACTTGATCAGTTCTTTCTGCTGCGATCGATCAAGCTTCTTGGCTTGCTCCAGCAGTTCGTATACTGTCATCATGTGATTCTTCATAATTCCGGTTAGCCCATTATAGCATCACAGACGCAATCATATCCACTGGCCGAAGTTCAAGCGCCAATGCCTATTGGCAGCGAAGTCCGCGCCTAACAACGATGGACAATTATAGGGCTCGCCTCGTTTTATTCGCCGACCGGGCAAATATACGCTAGAATACCCGCCACCTGCTTGGAGAACAGGAGCGACGATGAGCGATCGCCCCACCGTAATCGCCATCTTCGGCGTAACGGGCGACCTGGCGCGCCGCAAGCTGATCCCGGCGCTGTATAGCAATTTCATCAAGGGACGCACGCCGGAACGCTTGCGCATCGTCGGCGTGGGTCGGCGCGATTGGAGGGACGCCACGCTGATTGAACACGCCTATCAGTCGCTGCGCAATTACGCGCCCGCCATCTACAACGAGCATTACTGGGAGTGCTTTCGCAAGACGCTCTCCTACAGCAAGGTGAATCTGCCGCAGCCGGAGACCTACCGGAATCTCAAGGCTGATCTGGACGCGCTGGACGAGGGTGACAGCAACCGTCTCTACTATCTGTCAATCGCGCCGGAGTTTTACCAAGACGTCATCGTCAACTTGGGCGCGCTTGGCATGGCGCGCGAAAACGGTGACGGGCGGGCGGGCGCAGCCCCGGCTTGGCGTCGCATCGTCATCGAAAAACCCTTCGGCTACAACCTGGATACGGCGCAATCGTTGAATCGCGCCGTGCATTCGGTCTTTAATGAATCGCAGGTGTATCGAATCGATCATTATTTGGGCAAAGAAACGGCGCAAAATATCCTGTTTATGCGCTTCGCCAATACCATATTTGAGCCCGTCTGGAACCGCAGCCATATCAGCAATGTCCAAGTGACCGTCGCCGAAACGGTCGATGTCGGCACGCGCGCCGGTTATTACGACGGGTCGGGCGTAATGCGCGACATGATGCAGAATCATTTGCTGCAGTTGCTCTCCCTCATCGCCATGGAGCCGCCTTCCGCCTTTGACGCCGACGCCCTGCGCAACGAAAAGGTCAAGGTCTTGCAGGCGGCGCGCGCCGTACGGCTTGAAGACACGGTTCGCGGACAGTACGACGGCTATCGTTGCGCCGAGGGCGTCGCGCCCGACTCGACCACGCCCACATTCGCCGCCCTCCGGCTCTACATCGACAACTGGCGCTGGAAAGACATTCCCTTCTATCTGCGCTCGGGCAAAGCCATGCGTCAAAAGACCACCCAGGTCAACATCCAGTTCAAGCGGCCGCCGAACAGCATATTCGAGCTCACCGAAAGCGGCGACTACTCGCGCAATATGCTGTCAATCTGCATTCAGCCGGACGAAGGCATTCACCTCACCATCGAAGCCAAAATCCCCGATCATCAGATCGCCAAGTCGGTTGATATGGAATTGCATTATGAAAACGCCTTCGTGGCTGAAGATCTGCCCGATGCCTACGAACGGCTGCTGCTGGACGCCATCAACGGCGATGCCGCGTTATTCATCCGCGGCGATGAGATCGAGAGCGCCTGGAAACTTGTCGATCCTATCATCGAAGGCTGGGCGCGCGACCCGATCGCGCCGCCCATGCAGCGCTACGACAAAGGCTCATGGGGACCGGCGGCGGCTGATGAACTGCTCGAACGCGAGGAGCATATCTGGCGGCTGAGCTGTTTGCACCAGAATAGCGCAACGAATGGGGACCTGTAGGGGCAAACCGGCGCTTCGCCCACGATCCCCAGCGCATACTCTACTCCGCCCCGGGCTCGGCCTTGGGCAACTGCATAATGTAGAAGAGGGCGCCGGCCGAGTCGGCAACGACAGACCACTGGGCGCCATCGGCGTCTACTTGCTTGTCGATTTCTATCGCGCCACCGAGCGCCTTTACGCGACTGATAGCGGCATCGACATCGGCAACGTGAAAATGCGGCAGCCACATTGGCTGGACGTCGTCGAGTTGAAGCATGCCGCCACTGAAGCGGCCGCGATTGTAAATGCGGGTGAAGACGCCATCGAGTTCGTATTCCCAGCCGAATAGGGCATGATAGAAGTCTTTCGCCAGCGCGACATCGGGCGTCCAAAGCTCGTTTAAGCTCATCGCCCCGACCGCGTTGACGATGCCGGCGCCGATGCTGTTGTAGGGCTGCCACAGATTGAGCAGCGCGCCCGTCGGATCCTGAATATGCAGCATGCGCCCGGCCTCAAAGACATCCTCCGGACCGTAAATGACCGCGCCGCCATGCGCCGTCACGACATCCCTCAGCGCATCCACGTCTTCCACCGTGACAAAATTGTTCCATTGTGAGGGAGCGCCCGCCTGCAGTTGATCGGGCGACATGCCGCTCAGCGCAGCGCAGTCTTTTCCCTCCAGTTGAAAGACGGTGTAGGTCATGCCTTCGCCGATGGGAATCTCATTCTTGCTCCAGCCAAAGAGTTCCATGTAAAAGGCTATTGCCGCTGCCGGATCGCTTGAACTGTTGTCCACCCAACTGAAGTCGCCGTGCGCGTGCTCTGTGACCTTAACCATTCTTGCCTCTATTCCTGATAAAGCGGCCAAAGGCATCGCGAATCACATCGAAATCTGTAGGGGCGGCCAATCCCCGTTCGCGATTATGCGACTTCAAATGCGCGCGGGCGACTCGCAGGGTCGCGTAGACACTGACCATCAGTCACCCTTACAACTGCGTCTTCCTTTGCCGGGTCTATTCTTGCCAGGGGTCCGCCTTGTCCAGTTGCATGATGTAGAAGACGGCGCCGGCTGGGTCTTCAATGACGGTGAACCAGCCGGTCTCGGGCGCTTCCATCTTCGGCGTTACCACCCGACCGCCCAATTCTCCCACTCGCTCCATCGCCGCGTCGATGTCCGCTACATGGAAATAGACCATCCACATAGGCGGCATCTCGCCGAAGTTCTCGTCCATTTCCAGCATGCCGCCGTTATTTCGCCCGCGATTGCTGATATGGATGTAGTGCTCGTCGCCGTAATATTCCCAGCCGAGCAGTTCGCCATAGAAAGCCTTGGCGCCCTCCGGGTCGCGCGTGAGCAGTTCGTTCCAGCACATGGCGCCGACCGTGTTGACGATGCCGGCGCCGATATGCTGCTTGGGCTGCCACAATCCGAGATGCGCGCCCTCCGGATCCTGAATATGCAGTATGCGCCCGCTATCGAAGACATCCATCGGACCCATGATGATCGCGCCGCCATTCGCGGTGACGACATCGGCCAGCGCGTCAACATCCTCCACCGTCACGTAGTTGAACCAAAACGACGGGACGCCTTCCGGGATCATTCCGCTCAGCGCGGCCGCGTTTTCGCCCTCATGAGTGAACATGGTGTAGGTGTGGTTCTCGTCGATCGGGATCTCGTATTTGCCCCAGCCAAACAGATCCGTATAGAAGGCAATCGCCCCGTCCGGATCGGTCGAGCTGTTGTCAGCCCAGGAAAAGGTTCCGTGTGGATACTTCGTGACTTTGTACATGAAGGTTTACCTGTCATTATGGGCGACTTACAAAGTCGCCCCTACATTTCTATTTTTCGGGCGACATGGTAGGGCGCGTAGGTCGCGTAGACACTGACCGCCGACACAGCCCTCCTGTCGCCCCTGCATCACATTCGGCTTTGGCAGCGGCTACTCTTGCCAGGGGTCGGCATTGAAGAGTTCCATGATATAGAAGTGCGCGCCGGCCGGGTCGGTCGCTAGCGCCCAATAACCCGTATCCGGCGCCTCGTTGGGTCCCATGTGCACACCTCCGCCCAGCTCCTTGACGCGCGCGACGCCCGCCTTGATTTCGCCGATGTTGAAATAGGGCATCCAGCAGGGCGGCGTATCGCCGAAGCTGTCGTCCATCTCAATCATGCCGCCATTGTTGCGCCCGCGATTGCTGATGTGGATATAGTGCTCGTCGCCGTAGAACTCCCAGCCCAGCACGGCGCTGTAGAAGGCTTTGGCGGCATTGGCGTCGCGCGTGAGCAGCTCGTTCCAGCACATGGCGCCGACGGTGTTGACGATGCCGGCGCCGATATGATTGCGCGCCTGCCACAAACCCAGCGCCGCGCCCGTCGGGTCCATCAAGAAAGCCATGCGACCGCTGTCGAAGACATCCATCGGACCAAAAATGATCGTGCCGCCGTTGTCGGTGACGACCGGCAAGAGCGCATCGACATCATCGACCGATACATAGCAGGACCAGTGCGATGGGATATTCTGTTCGAGCGCCTCCGGCGTCGCATCGCTGAGCGCGGCGACATTCTGCCCCTGGTGCTGGAACATGGTGTAGGTCATGCCTTCGCCGATGGGGATATCGAATTTG
>JAPOYS010000004.1 GCA_026706455.1 Chloroflexota bacterium
CGGGTCGTTTTCCGCCACGTCAATTGACCATAAGCCTCTGACTCGATTGAGCCAGGATTATAGCGCGGGTTTGACTGAAACGCAAGCGCCGTTGATTCTGAGACGGGCAATCGCATCAAAAGCATTATGCGCCATGAATTGGGTAAAGGTCTGAAGTCTCCAATTCTGTAATCTCGCGGAAATAGAAACGAAGCAAATGCTGGTTTATAATATCATCATCGGAGCTTGACGGAGATCGTTGAATATCATGGAAAACTTACGAAAACCTTCACTATGGCTCGGCGCATTGGTTGGCGGCTTGCTGACCATGACGCTGACGTCGCTGCTGTTTCTGGCTGATCAGATCGCGGGCTTGCCCTTTATACCTTTTGATGTATTCGACTACGTTTCGCGCATTTTGCCCGGCGCCTTGCTTACATTCGGCATTGATATGATGGTGGAGATGATCATCGCCTTCAACATGGGCGAGACTTCGGCCGCCGCCAAGACCGCCGAGCAGGTGATGGGCTTAGGCGCTTTCCTTGTTCTGGGCGCGCTGGCGATCACGCTGCTCTATTGGCTGATGAACCGCAGCAGGACGGGCGCGCGCAACTTGATCCCCGGTCTGGCGCTGGGCTTGGCTTTCGGCGCCGTCTTGATGCTGATATCGTCTCAGATCAACTTGACCGCGACCGCGCCCGTTGCGGCGCAGATCGTCTGGGTTGTACTGGCTTTCGCCCTCTGGGGCATGGCCGCCAACTGGATTTACAATGATCTCGCGCATAGCGAGGGCAAGACCAAGACGGATGAAGAGACCGGCGAGACCGTCACAGTCGAGCCGCTCAATCGGCGGCAGTTCATGGTGCGCGTTGGCGGCGCCAGCGCTGTTTTGACAATTGTCGGCGCCGGCCTGGGCGCGCTGGTCGGGCGGCGCCCCGGTGAGGGCAGCCTCGTCTCATCAATACCGGCCGACGCGCCTACCGATGGCTCCGGCAATGTCCTGCCGAATGCGGCCGACCCCATGACGCCCGCGCCCGGCACGCGCCTGGAATACACGCCGCTGGATAAACACTACCGCATTGATATCAGCTCGCGCCCGCCTGTCATCGACGCTGGGGAATGGCGGCTGGAGGTCAGCGGCTTGGTTGACAACCCGGTCAGCCTTTCGCTGGAAGATCTGTACGACAAGTTCGAGCGCATCGAGCGCTTCATCACCTTGTCCTGCATCAGCAATCGCATCGGCGGCACGCTGATCAGCACCATCAAATGGTCGGGTTTCCGCATGAAGGACTTCCTCGATTATGTGCGGCCGCAAGCCGACGCCGTCGCCATGAAGATCACCGGCGCCGACAATTTTGACGAGTACGTCATGCTTGATGTGGTCGAGGCTGAGGAGCGCGTCATGTTCGCCTACGAATGGGACGATCAGCCGCTCAAGCAGAAGCACGGCTTTCCCTTGCGCATCTTCATCCCCGATCGCTACGGCATGAAACAGCCGAAATGGATCAAGAGCATCGAGTTTGTTGACGCCTGGGCTGAGGGCTACTGGGTGCGGCGCGGCTGGAGCAAGGAAGCGATGGTCAACACCACATCGGTCGTCGATACGGTCGCCACTGAGGCCATCCTCAAAGACGACGCCGGTTATGTCGTGCCGGTTGGCGGCATCGCCTACGCCGGCGCCAAGATGATCTCCCGCGTTGAGGTCAGCGTCAACGGCGGCGACTGGGAAGAGGCGCAGCTGCGGCAGCCGCTCTCCGAATTGACCTGGGTATTGTGGCGATATGACTGGCGCTTCCAGGAGGGCGAGCACCGCTTTGAAGTCCGCACCTATGGCGGCGATGGCCTGCTGCAAAGCTTGGAGAGCCGCGGCACGCGTCCCGACGGCGCGACCGGCGTCCACGGCAAGAAGGCGAACATGCCCACGCTAGCGGACTTGGAGAACCCGCCCGAGCCGGAGCCGGAAGCCTAGTCGTAAGCAATCCGTTCTCGCCCGCGCGCAAAGCCGGTCAGGCGCTTAGTCAACAGATTGCAGGGGCGAGACGGCGGCTCGCCCTTCACTTTTCGGCTGTGCGTCTCGCCGCTTGATGGCGACAGCGACACACAATTGCGCAACCGATTTCCTGGTGGTATCGTTTTGGCATTTGCTTCCACGTTTGGGGCAAACTATGCCACTCCGCCGCCTCGTCCTGTCGCTGATAGTGTTTATCGCCGCCGCGCCTGGCGCAGTCGCCCTCCGCATCCACGCGCCGGTGACGGTCGCTGTCAGCCCGCTGAATGCGAGAAGCGGCTGCAGCGGAACGTTCGTCGACCACGAACTCGACCACACGACAGCCCCGACCAAGCTGCCGGTCGGATTCTACGACAGCAACGGCGCGGGCTTGGCTGTAAACGACCTTGACGCCGACGGACTGCTCGATATCGTGCTGGCGAATCTGGCGGGCGACAACGCCATCCTCTGGAATCTAGGCGGTCTGCGCTTCCAGCGGCAGGCGCTGCCCTCGGTCGCGCCGGCGCGCGGCGTCGCCATCCTTGACGTCGATGCCGACGGGCGCCTCGATATCGTCTTCACGCAGCAGGCGGCCGCGCCGCTCCACTGGCGCAATCAGGGCGCGCGCGTCTTCGAGCGGCAGGCGCTCGCGGGCGTCAGCTATATCGCTTATGCCATGAATTGGCTTGATGCCGACCGCGACGGCGACCTCGACTTGCTCACCGGCTCCTACGACGTGGAAAACGAGAAGATCCTGGGGCAGACGGCGCCGAAGTCCGGCCTGATCTATTACGAGAATCTTGGCGACCGTTTCCGCGCGACGCGCATCGCCGATCGCTCCAATACGCTGGCGATCTATACGGGCCTCAACCGGAGCGGCGAACATGAAATCATCATCGGCAACGACTTCGCGGTCGAGGACAAATACTTCACGTTCCGCGGCGGCGCCTGGCGCGAGACCGAGCCGCTGGATGTCATGCCGCATAGCACAATGAGTTATGACGCCGCCGACCTCGACAACGATGGCGCGCCCGAGATCTTCGCCGTCGACATGAAACCCTACGCCGATGACGAGGCGATGATGGCGCAGTGGGCGCCGGTCATGGACATGATGATGGCGCTGCCGCATGTCGAGGGCGATCCCCAAATCATGGAGAATGTGCTCTACGCCATTGGCGATGACGGGAGGCTCGCGAACATCGCGCGGGCCTCCAATCTTGACGGCACGGGCTGGAGTTGGTCAGCCAAATTTGGCGACCTCGACAACGATGGCTTTCAAGATTTGTATGTCGTCAACGGCATGATATCGCTGGAACTATTTTCCCATCTGCCGGATGACGAACTCATCGAAGAGAACCAAGCCTATCGCAACCTGGCCGGCGCTGGCTTTGCGCCGATGCCGAGCTGGGCGCTCAACGACAGCGCCAGCGGACGCGGCATGACCATGGCGGATCTGGATAATGACGGCGACCTGGATATCGTGGTCAACAACCTGCGCAGCCCGGCAAAGCTATTTGAGAATCAACTCTGCGGCGGCGACAGCATCCTGGTTGAGCTCCGCCAGCCGAGCGCCGGCAACGGGCTGGGCATCGGCTCGCGGCTGACCCTGGTGACGGACGCCGGCGAGTATCATCGTGATGTGACTGCCCTTAGCGGATATCTCTCCGGTGATAGCAGCCGCGTTCACATCGGCTTCCCAGCCGGCGCCGGGCTGCAGAAGCTGTCGATCAGCTGGAATGATGGCGAATTCAGCGAAGTTGATGAACTCAGCGCCAACACCCTGGTAACTGTCACGCGGGACTGAGCGCTCAAGCAAGTTTGCTTTGACAGGCTCTTCGCCTCGTGTTACAGTACAGGTGCATTCAGGTAATCGGTTTCCTGTTAGTCTGTCCGCATGGTAGGCTGGGCTTTTAACCAGCAGAATTTATGACTAATACGTCTTTGATATTCAGTGCCACGCAATTGAGGAGCCAAGCCCCGATGGCTAGTCCGGAGCGCTTCCATGGCCGCTAATGTCGGGCAGGCCCGTCTCGGCCAGAAGCGGAAGCGCAGCGCAATTGAGGATGTCAAGCGCGCTTTCACTGGCTTGCGCCGCGGCGAGACCATCGCCGGCTACCTCTTCCTGGCGCCGAATTTCATCGGCTTCGTCATCTTCATGCTCTTCCCAATCTGCTTCGCCTTTTACATCATGCTCACCGACTGGAGCTTGGCGAAAGAGCCACAATTCATTGGTTTGAAGAATTTCGACACGATGGTCAACGACCGAATCTTTTGGAAGTCGCTGGGCAACAGCTTCTATTACACCTTCGTCGCCGTGCCTACTGGAATCTTCATCGCCTTCTGGCTGGCGCTGGCGCTCAATCGCAAAATGCGCGGCATCATTTTCTTCCGCACCGTCTACTTTTTGCCGCAGATCACGCTGACGGTGGCGGCGGCGACGATATGGCGCTGGATCTACCAGCCCGAGATCGGCATGATCAACCACATTCTGGAGCTCATCGGCATTGACGGTCCCAAGTGGATTCACGATACGAAGTGGGCGATGCCGAGCGTCATCATCATGAGCAACTGGCAGGGCATTGGCTTCGCGATGCTGATCTTGCTGGCCGGCTTGCAAGGCATCCCGGAGGAATTCTATGAGGCGGCGGCCATTGACGGCGCCAGCGGCTGGCAGCGCATGCGCTTTGTGACGCTGCCAATGCTCTCGCCGGCGCTCTTCTTCGTCGTGGTCACCTCGTTGATCGGCGCCTTTCAATCCTTTGATCAGTTCTACGTTTTGACGCAAGGCGGACCGGCCCATGCGACCACGCCGCTGACGCTCTACATTTTTCAGAACGCCTTCAGCTTTTTCAAGATGGGCTACGGCGCGGCGCTGGCGGCGGTATTGTTCGTGATAATCCTCATCATCACCATCATACAGTGGCAGTTGGCGCAGCGCTGGGTGTTTGGATTTGAGGAAGATGACTAAGGGCGGCGGAACCGGGTAAGAGCGATGGCGAGCGCGAGCGCGAACACAGGCGGCCGCATCGGCCAAAAGCAGACCAAGATCCTGATGGATATTCTGGTCTACGTCGTGCTGTCGGTAGTCGGCATCATATTCATCATGCCCTTCGCCTGGATGGTCGCCAACTCCTTCAAAGACATCCGCGGCATCTACCAGTACCCGCCGACATTTATTCCCGAGGTCTGGCGCTTTGAGAACTACACCGAAGCCTGGACGCTCACGCATTTCGATCTGGGTTTTCTCAACAGCGCGATTGTCGCGGCCGCGGTGGTTCTGGGGCAGCTATTCACCGCCAGCCTGGCTGGGTATTCCTTCGCGCGGCTGCGCTACCCGGGGCGCGACAAGATCTTCCTGCTTTACATCTCGCTGATGATGGTGCCCTTCACCGTCTTGTTGATTCCCCTCTACGTGCAGATGCGCGCCTTCGGCTGGGTCAGCACCTTGCAGGCCGTCATCATTCCCTTCCTGTTCACGCCCTGGGGCACCTTTATGATGCGGCAGTTTATGGTGACGATCCCGCGAGAACTGGAAGACGCGGCGCGGATTGACGGCTGCGGCTTCTTCCGCACGTATTGGCTGATCATCCTGCCGCTGACCAAGCCGGCGCTGGCCACCCTCGCCATCTTCACCTTCGTCAATACCTGGAACAGCTTCCAATGGCCGCTCATCGTGCTGGGCAAGCCCAAGGTCAAGACCTTGCCGCTGCTGCTGGCCTCCTTCCAGAATCAATCCGGCATGCGCACGCCCTGGCATCTGATCATGGCGGCGGCTACATTCGTCGTCATTCCCGTGCTGATCGCATTCATCGTCGGACAGAAATACTACGTCCGCGGCATCGTGACCACTGGTATCAAAGGAGGTGGCTAGGCGCAGATCCTCTTCATTCGTTTCGGAATCGTATTCTCCATTTACGAAAGGATAATCAGATGTTTCGCAAACTCTCACTGCTAGTTGTCGTCTTGGCGCTGCTCAGCTTCGGCATGGCGGCGTCAGCGCAAGACATGACGGACTGGACCTGCGGCATGGTCGATGGCGACACATCCGCAGCCATCACCATCACCGGTTGGGAAGGTCCCGGCGAGGTCGACAAGTTCTTGCTCGCTTTCGATGAATTCTTCGCTGAATACTATCCCAACGTCGAGCAGATCCTGAATACGGGCGTCAACTGGGGCGACTATTGGACGACCCTGCCGGCGCAGTTGGCGGGTGGCGCCGAGATCGACATGGCTTGGATGCACGATACGCGCAACGATACCTTCGCCGCCAACGGCTGGGCGCTGAATCTGGATAGTTATCTGGAGTCTTGCCCCATCCCCGGCTGGCCCGAGACATTCGTCACTTCCCAAGTCGACGCCTTCAACTATCAGGGCAGCCAATACGCCATTCCCTATGACCTGGCGCCGGGCGGCCTCTACATCAATCTGGACCTCTTTGAGGCGGCGGGCATGGAACCGCCGGGCGAGGGCACCACCTTCGAAGAGTTCACCGAAATGGCGATCGCCCTGACGCAGGACACCGATGGGGACGGCGAAACGGATGTCTGGGGCACCAGCAATCTGGTCAGCGTCGGCCGTGGCGCTGGCGGCGCTTACTGGGTCATCAAGAGCTTCGGCGGCGAGTTGTTCAATGAAGAGAACAGCGCGTCCGTGATGAATACGCAAGAAACGGTGGACGCGATCCAGTGGATGGCTGACCTGCTGTGGGATTCGGGCGCGCACCCGACCGCGGACTCCATCGCCGCATCCGGTTTCACCACTGAATTCCTCTTCGCCAATGGCAACGTCGCCATGCACTACGCGCTGAACGACGCCGCTTCCCGTATGTGGGAGCTGGTTGGCGACAGCTTCAACTGGACGGTCGTGCCAACGCCGACGGGCCCCGCTGGGCGCTACAACTTCATCGGCGGCTCCGCTTTCTCGATCCCGACTTCGGCCGCGCATCCCGATCTGGCTTATGAGCTGATTCGTTTCACGCTCGCCAATCCCGATCACCTCTGCCGCACCGCCGCCATGGGCGCCGCGCTGACCAGCCAATCCGAGTTCCATAACTGCGCCGCGCCCGATGACGCGCCCTACGCCGACGCCTACCATGAGGTCTTCTCGGTCATCGGCGCGCGCGATGGCGTCCATCCGCCCTACCATTCGAAGTATCTGGAATGGGAGTCTTCGGTCTGGGTGGCCAATATGGACCTGCTCTGGACGGGCGAAGAACGTGACGCCGCCGTTGTCGTACAGCGCGTGCACGATCAAACCAACGAGCTCCTGGGCGGCTAGCCAACGAGCATAACCCTCACCCAGTCAGCATTCGTAGGGGCGAGCCACCGGCTCGCCCTTTTCGTTCATTAGCGAAGTATACGAAAATGGCAGGTGCGGGCTTTCAGCGAAACGCCCCTACAGATAGTATCGGCGGGGGATGGGCATTGCAGGTGTTTCGCCTGCGCCATATCAGACGCGCAACAAGGGTCACTTCTACAGTTTCGGCATTGACTGGGTTAGGGTCGAGGGCGATGGCACAATTACGCAAGCAATTCCCGCGCAAATGCCAGATCTTTCACGATCAATTCGTCCACGCGCTCCTCATCGCTGTACTCGGCTGAGAAGCAGATCGGTCCCTGATAGTCGATCGCCTTCAACTTCGCGATCACGCGCGCCCAGGACGCTCTTCCCTGCGCGCCCGATGTCCAGTAGATCTTCCACGCCGCGACCGCCGCTTCGGGCCCGCTGGCTCGCCGCCAGTAAGCGTTCTTCAAGTTGACCACGCAGAGATGCGGCGCCAGCACATCCAGCGCCGAATCGCTGTTCATGCCTTCCAGCGAGTTATGCGCCGGATCCCAGACCGCCGCCGCGTGACGCGGATCGTAGTCTTTCACCAAGTTGTACATGCCCATCTCGTTGACCGGCACGAAGCGGCCTGAGTGATTCTGGATGCCGATCTGAAAATCGTAGCGCTCGCAGAAGGGCAGGGCGGCATCGAGCCGGCGGCGCGCTTCGGCTTCAGCCGTCCAGTAGTCCATATCCCGCTGCCAAAACATGACGCGGTTCATGCCGATGCCGGCTTCGGCGCAGGCGCAGTACAGCCGCTCGTCGTCCAGCGGCATGTCAGCGGTCACGTTTAAGATGCGGATGCCTTCGCCGGCCAAAACGCGCGCCGCCGCTGGCAAGTCCCGCTCGATATTTTCCGGCTCAACTTGGAAGCCGGGCCGGACAGGCAACTCGATTAAGTCGAAGCCCAGCGACTTGACGCGCCGCGCCAGATCCGGCAGCGGCAACTCTTTCCAGGGCTTGGTGAATACAGCCAGTTCGTTCATGGCGCGCCTCAACTCTTCGTCGGCATCATCGACAGGAAGTCGATGTGGACGCGCGGCGGCAGGCTGGCCAGGAAGACGACCGTCGCCGCGATGTCTTCCGACTGTATCATCTTCGCCTTCTGTTCGGCGCTGAACTTCACCGGGCGCCGGTCGATGATTGGCGTATTGCCCGCGCCCGGATTGAAGAGGCAGGCGCGCACGCCATGCGGATTGCCCTCTTCGTTGGTGACGGCGTTCAGCGCTTCCATGCCGATCTTGGAGGCGCTGTAGCCGACGCCCGCGAGCAAGTTCGGGAACATGCCGGCGCGCGAGGCCAGGTTGATGATGAGCCCGTCGCCGCGTTCCATCATCTCGGGCATCACCGCCTTGGTGAAGACGAAGGCGCTGGTTAGATTGACCTCCAGCATTTCGCGCCATTGCTCGGCGCTCGTATCGGCGATCGAGCGCTCGGTATGGTTCAGTCCGGCGTTGTTCACCAGCACGTCAATCGGTCCGAAAGCCGCCCGCGTCTGCTCCAGCGCCGCGTCAATCTGCCCATCATCGCTGACATCGGCCGGGCAGACGAGCGCCTCCCCGCCAGCTGCGCGCGCTGCTTCCGCGACAGATTCCAGCAATTCTTGTCGCCGCGCTAACAGGCTGACTCTTGCGCCCGCTTCCGCGCAGGCAAGCGCGATCGCCTCGCCGAAGCCGCTGCTCGCGCCGGTCACGATGACTGTTTTGCCGTCCAATGCGCCCATCTATTCCTCCAATGCAATCTACGCCATGGTGTCGAGCATAGCGCGCGTCACTTCGTAGCGCAATTCGCCCGCGCTGAGGTAGCGCGCCACCTCGTCGACGGTAATTTGTCCCTGCCGCTTGTAGGATTGATGCGTAACGGCGGCGATATGCGGCGTCATGATTACGTTGTCCAGCTTGCGAAATGGATTGTCATCCGGCAGCGGCTCCTGATCGAAGACATCCAGCGCCGCGCTGATGCGCCCCGATTGCAGCTCGGCCAGCAGCGCCGCCTCGTCGATGGGATGCGCGCGCGCCGTGTTGATGAAGATCGCGCCGTCCCGCAGCCAACTGAATTGCTCGGCGCCCAGCATGCGATAGGTCTCGTCAGTCGAAGGCGCCTGCAAGGTGACGATCGGGCACTCGCGCATCAGCCGCTCCAGCGAGACCTTGCTTACTCCCAGGGCGGCCGCGCCCGCTTCGCTCACGTAGGGGTCATAGAGCCAGACCTGAGCCTCCAGCGCCCGCAGCCGTTTGATCACAGCGCGCCCGGTATAGCCGGCGCCGATGACGCCGACGCGGTTGCCAGCCAATTCATCGCTGGGCGGCCGATCCCGCGCCGCCGCCCAGCCATCGTCTTTGAAAGCGCGATCGATCTTGTGGTAGGCCCGTAAGGACAAAAGGATGTACGCGACTGTCGTTTCCGCTACGGGTATGGACATGGAGTAGGCGACATGGGTGACGCGTCGACCAGCGGCGAAGACCGGCGGCGGCAGCAGACGCTTGACTGAACCAGCCGCATGCGCGATCAGTTTCAGGCGGTCGGCGGACCTCAACACGGCGTCGGAAAACGTCGGACTGCCCCAGCAGGTGATGACGATGTCCTGCCCGCCGATGAGCCGCGTCAACTGAGCCTCCGAGAGGTCGCCCGCTTCTTCCTGCCGCGAAACGGCGCCCAGCGACGTCAAGCGCTCCTTCTGCTCATCGGCGAAGAGCAAGTCGTAGAGCGCCGGGCGCATGGCAACAAGGATGCTAGGTCTGTCGCGCACTTTGAATACCCCTTTAGTGGAATGTTTGTAGGGGCGACTCGGTGAGGCGCCCGCGTTTCGGTATAGAATTTGCTTCGGGCGAGTCACCGAGTCGCCCCTACATTCCCCTCAGTAGAACCAATAAAGTAATGCAAATTTCACTAAAGCAACGATTTGTAGGGGCGACA
>JAPOYS010000027.1 GCA_026706455.1 Chloroflexota bacterium
GCCGGCGACATTGGAAACTAGAACAGATATTCGGGGGGGGGGGCGATGATGGACCTCAATAGCGCGCTCCTAAAAACTCAATTTACGAATATAAACGTAAGGCGGCTTGCAAGCGCTTTGCTTCTCTAAAAAAGGACTTGCAGGCACCTAAGAAGCATCATATCCAAGTTTTCCGCGTTTGTCAAGTTTTTGCCGCGGCGCCGGCGCAATCGCACCAAATTGAAATGGCGCCGAAATCAACTACTGTTCCCACAACTTTCGTAATCTGTAGGGGCGATTCTGTGAATCGCCCGCAAAATATAGGCTTTCTTCGTGGGCGACACACAGAATCGCCCCTACACTTTCCTTTTTTTCGTGACGCTCGGCGCGAAATGATTTTGATGCGATTGCCCTGGCCGCCGAACGACCCTACTTGTCAGACTAGCGGAAATTGCGCTACTATCAGAATCGCTTTGGGATTGACGGAGGGTCATCTATGGCAGCCAGCAGGGATTCAGCGCAGCACGTCGGCTTGGTACGCAATCTTGGCTTATTCGATATCACGATGATCGGCGTCGGCGCCATGATCGGCGCCGGCATCTTCGTCTTGACGGGCATCGCCGCAGGCACGGCCGGTCCAGCCTTGATACTGGCTTTCGCCATGAACGGCGTCATCACCGTATTGACGGCGATGGTCTATGCGGAGCTTGGCTCGGCCATCCCGGAGGCGGGCGGCGGCTACTTGTGGGTGAAGGAGGGCTTGCCGGGGCCAAATGGTTTTCTGGCCGGCTGGATGAGCTGGTTCGCTCATGCGGTGGCGGGCAGTTTGTACGGCGTCGGCTTCGGCGGCTTCATCTACGAACTGCTGCGGATCTTGTTTCTCGATCCGGCGGCGCATCACGATGAGCATATCGGCGTGTTTTTGCAAGGTCCCTTGCTTTTGCCCTTCGATATTACTTTGTCCGAAGCCGACCTGGTGCAGAAGATCTTTGCCGTTCTGATAATTTTGCTCTTCCTGTACATCAACTACAAAGGCACATCGGAGACGGGCGCCGTCGGCAATATCGTGACCGTGCTGAAAGTGGTGATCATCGGCATCTTCATCGTCAGCGGCATGTTCGTGATCTTCGGCGATCCGGCGCGCTTCGAGAATTTCCAGCCCTTCGCGCCCAACGACATCATTGGCATCGTCAGCGCGATGGGCTTGACCTTCATCGCCTTTGAGGGCTACGAGATCATCGTGCAGGCGGGCGAGGAGGTGAAAGATCCACGGCGGAACATCCCGCGCGCCGTCTTCCTGTCGCTGGCGATCGTGGTGCCGATTTATATGCTAGTGGCATTCGTCGTCATCGGCGCGGTGGACTCGCCTGGCGGGCGACCTATCCATGAATGGCTGGGCGATCTGGGGGAGATCGGCATCGCGCGGGCGGCCGACCAATTCATGCCGCTTGGCCTCTTCCTGATCATGGTGGGCGGTTTGCTCTCTACGATGAGCGCCTTGAACGCGACGACCTTTTCGTCGACGCGGGTTTCCTTCGCGATGGGGCGGGATCGGGCGCTGCCGGACAGCTTCTCCAATGTCAGCTCCAAGACGCGCACGCCGCATATCGCCCTGGGCTGGTCGGGGCTGCTGATCATCTTCGTCGCCTTGACGCTGCCGATTGAAGATGTGGCGGCATCGGCTGACATCATGTTCATCCTGCTCTTCCTCCAAGTGAACCTGGCGGTGATCACCATTCGCAGCAAATACGGCAAGGACCTCAAGTACGGGTTCCTGCTGCCATTTTTCCCGATCTTGCCGATGATCGCCATCGGCATGCAATTCCTGCTGCTGCTGTCGCTGTTTAATGTGTCGATCATCGCCTGGATTTACGCGGCGATTTGGATTGGCGGCGGCTTCCTGATCTACTACCTCTACGCGCGGCCCCGGCAAGAGCGGGCGCATCGGACGCCGGTTGTGCAGCAAACCGAGTTGATGACGCCGACGCAGGATGCGCCCTACCGCGTATTGGTGCCGGTGGCGAATCCGGATTCGCTTTCGACTTTGCTGCCGCCGGCGGTTCACGCGGCCAAAACACATGGCGGCAAGGTGACGCTGCTGCATATTGTAACGGTGCCGTCGCCGACGCCGCTGTCATCCGGTTATCGTTACCTGGATGCCAGCGAAGCTTTGCAGGAACAGGCGATCTCGATGGTGCGCGATGAAGAAGTGGCGGTGGAGTATGTCGTGCGGGTGGCGCGGCGGGTGGCGCCGGCCATCATCGACACGGCGCAGGAGCAGCGAGCCGATCTGGTGGTGATTGGCTGGCAAGGCGTGAAGGATCACCCGGGCGCGACTGTCGGCCAGAATATCGACCAGGTCTTGAGCGAGGTAAACTGCGATGTTTTGATGCTGCAGCCGGGCGATACGGCGGCGGCGAAGCGCATCTTGCTGCCGGTGGCTGAGCCGCGCCAGGTTGGGTATGCGCTGCGGCTGATTCAGTTGCTATCGGCGGCCGAAATGGAGCTGGACCTCTTGCATGTTTTCTCGGTCGATACGCCGGCGGGCGAGCGCGAGCGCATGACACGGGCGCTGCAGCGGGAGATTGACGAATTGAGAGTGACCGACAAAGAGGTCAACTTGATCACCGAGGTGGCGCGCGACCGCATCGACGCGATCGTCGAAGCCGCCCATGACTACGACTATGTCGCTGTGGGCGAGACGCGCGACCCGGGCTATCAGCGGCGGCTCTTCGGCAATACGCCCTTCGTCATCGCCGACCGGACGCGGACGCCGGTGGTGCTGCTGCATCGGGAGGCGAGCGCCGTGGGCTTTGGCGTTACACGCATGGTGAGTTGGGTCGGCGGCGGGTATGCGGATGTCGATCCGGAATCGCGGCAGCGCCTGGAGGAGCAGGGTTATATTGTCGATGGCGAGGCGACGGCGAATGGCGACAAGCTGAAGTCGTCGGTGAGCCAGCCGGTGATCTTTCTGATCGGCGCTTTGACGCTGGTTTCGGCATTTTTGATGTTCGCCGGCAATGGCGAGACGCTGACCTGGGTTGGCGCCGTGCTGTATTTTGGCGCCTTGCTGCTGTTCACCTTGGTGGCGGTGCGGGCGGCGCGCTCGCCGGGGTAGGCTCGACGACGCGAGCGGGCGACCCAGGGGGCGCCCCTACAGATTTCGCGCTTGGGCGAGTTACCACAAGTCGGGCGAGCCGCTTTTGCGCGCTTCGATTTGCTGGCGCAGGCGCTCCATGAGATCGACGCCCAGCTGGCGGCTGAGATCGATCATATCAATCGGCACCCAGTTTTCGATTAGATAGTCGCCTTCGCGCTTCCACCAGTCAAAGTCGCGCATGGTCATGAGCTTGCCCGTAGCTGGGATGCCGGCGTAGTCGCCGTTGTTGTACGAGAATGCGAAATCCCAGACGCCGCCGCAAGCGTAGGCGCCTTCGCCGATGAAACCCATACCGATGCCGCTCTGTTCGACATCTGGGTTGCGGTCGCCGAAGCCGTGCAGCCAATTCCGCTGGTGGAAGTCCTCGAATTCCTCCAGCGTGAAGCAGCCGCCGATGCCGCTGGGACCGTACCATTTCATGTCGCGATGCCAGTATTTGTCCTGCTCCATGCGGCTCATATCGCCGCCGTCGCGCTCGCGGACGTAGCGCATCAAGCCTTTGCCCATGGCTTCGACCAGCTGCAGGCTCTTGCGCGATTCGAGCGGGTCTTGTTCGGTGAGCAGGATGCCGTCTTTGGCGAGGGGACCCGGGATCTTGCCGCCGTCAAAGCCAGGCGAAGGCGGCAGGACTTGGTAGCCGGCTTGCCGCATCACCGAGAGGATATCGTACTGGACGTAACTTTCGGCGATTTTGCCCTGGCGCATCTTGTAGAACTGGCCGAACCAGATATTGGTCTTCTTGCCGGTCGCCGGAATGCCCAGCCAGTCATTGACGAAGGCGCCGGTGAGGTAGCCGCAGCCGCTGACCCACTCGCTGCCTTCCTCGCTCGTCCAATCGGATGAGCCCGATTCGATGCCGCCCATGAATACGTAGGGTCGGATTTTGATGTCGGGGAAAGCCTGCAGCAGGGGCAGCCAGAAATCGGCGATGAGATTGTCCGCGCCCTGGATCTGATCAATGGGCGCCGAGCCATTCCAGTCGACATCGTCATGCACGGCGGCGCGCACGGCGGCGGGCACATTTTCCACGCCAACGTGGTTGAGCTTCTGCCAATAATCCCAGACGACTTCTTTGTTGCGCTGATTCACGAGATTTGACATTCACGGCCTCCTTGCTGTGATTTGGCGGGCGACCCCAGGGTCGCCCCTACAACTTTGCGCGGCGGCGGGCGACCCAAGGGTCGCCCTACGTTGATGTTCTCCGCTAAGACAGCTATCACGAGCTAGCCCTTCACCGCGCCGGCGGTCAAGCCTTTGACCAACTGCCCCTGGAAGATGAAGACGACGATGATGATGGGAACGGCGGCGGAAACGGCGGCGGCGGCGGCCAAGGTGATGTGCCCGGGGTCCTCGCCGGCGGCGTACTTGGAGATGGCGACGGTCAGCGTCCAGTTGGATTGTGTGAGGATGCGCACCAGCAGAAAATCGCTGTAGGCGAGCAGGAGGGTGAAGAGCGCCGTCGAAATGATGCCGGGCCACATGATGGGGATGATGACTGATATGAAGGCGGTCAGTCGGTTGGCGCCATCGACCATAGCCGACTCTTCGATTTCTTTGGGGATGTTCATAAAGAAGCTGCGCAGCATCCAGATGGTGAAGGGCTGATTGATGGCGACCAGGGTGATGATCAGCAGGATGTGCGTGTCATAGAGGCCCGAGCGCTGGCCGAACCACCAGTAGGGCAAGATGTAAGCCATGCCGGGCAAAGAGCGGAAGCCAAGGGCGGTGACCAGGATGATGACGCCGGCGATGCCGCTGTAGCGCGCCAAACCATAACCGGCCAGGCAGCCAATCGAGATGGAGATGCAGATGGTGCCGGCTGTGACGATGATCGTGTTAAGAAAATAATCATAGAAGGTCTGCGTTTTGATGTATTCGGGGATGAACCACAAGACGGCGAAACCGGTGGCGAGCACAGCGAGATAGACATAGCCGCGCGGAAGCGGGAATCGGCCCGCGTTGATGGCGACCAGGACCAAGAAGCCGAATATGGCGACCAGCACGATGGCGACCAGGAAGGGATCGTCCGGGATCGACTTCAGCCAGAGGTCGGCGTAATTATCGGCGGTTGGCTCGAAGATGAAGAGCGGCACGCGCGAATTGGCTTGGCGCGGCGTCTTGAACGATTGAATCGTCGTCCAGAAAAAGGGCGTGACGCTGAAAATGGCGTAGGCGGTCAAGAGCAGATAGATGACGGCGCGCGCGTAGCGGTTGTCGATTCTCTTCATGCTAGCGCTCTTCGGTCTGTTCTTTGTAGGTGCGGATCAAGAAAGGCACCAGAACGACCAGGATCATGACGACGGTGATGACGGACATGGCGTTGGCTTTGCCCAGGCGCTGCACGCTCATGGCGGTGCGGAAGGTGTAGAGCATCATGACTTCGGCTTTGTAGATCGGGTTCTGCTCGGTGAGCACGAATACGCTGTCGAAGACGCGGTAGGCGTCCATGATGGAGATGAGCCCGATGAAAACGAAGAGCGAGCGCAGGTGCGGGATCATGATATGGCGCAGCTGTTGCAAGCGGGTGGCGCCGTCGATCATGGAGGCTTCGACCAATTCATCGGGCAAGGTCTGCAAGCCGGCGAAGAATACAATCAGCGGGAAGGGCGTCGCCGCCCAAAGCGCGTGGATTATAATGAGCGATTTGACAGATTGCTCGGTGAGGATAAAGCGCGAGCCGATGATTTCGCGGTAGGCCCAGGCGACGATGCCGCCGGATTCAAAGAGCTGTTTCACCATCAGCGTGCCGACGACGGGCACGACGATGAAGGGCATGAGGAAAGCCGCGATGTAGATGCCGCGCAGGCGCCGGGAGACCTGGTCCAGCAAGACCGCGATCAAGAAGCCGGAGGAAATCTGCAACGGGACGGCGATGGCGATATAGGTCATGGTGAAGCTGAAAGCGTTCCAGAATTTTAGATCTTCGAATACCTCAATGTAATTCGCCAAGCCGACGAATTCCGGTTCATTGATATTGCGAAAGGTCATGTATTGCATGCTGAGCCAGATGGAGGTGATCAGGGGGAACACCATGAGCGTCAGCATGACGAGCAGGCTGGGCGACATGAACATATAGAAGGCGCGTCGGTTCATGCTGGTGGTCTCGGCGCGGACGGGCGACCCAGGGGTCGCCCCTACAGTGTTTGCGTTCCAGTGGGCGAGCCAAGGCTCGCCCCTGCGAAGTTCGTGAGTTAGCCGTCGATGTAACCTTGCGCGGTGGCTTCGGCGATGTATTCTTCGGCGGCGCTATCGAGGGCTTCTTCCGGGCTTAGATCGCCGGAGCCGACGAGCGGTAGCCAGTTGCCCAGCGCCGTGCTCACTAGCGCTGCGGCTGGGTTCAGCGAACTGCCGCCGACGCCTTGACCAAGGGAAACAGCCATCGCCGGCAGATTGCGACCGCCGTGACCGGCTTCGGCGACGGACGTGCGAACGACCGCGCCATGGGCGGCGCCGCCGACTTGTCCCTCATAATCGAAGGTCTCCATGATGGCGCGGAAAACCAGATCATGGTCGACGCCGGAGCGCTTGGCGATGGAGTAGGCGTCAATCCAGGCGCTGCCGCCCAGGATGCCGCTATCCGGATTGGGCGCTGGCGAGCCGGCGAAACCGATCCCCCCGACGTAGTCCGACTTTTCCGGATCGTCCATATTGGCGGCGCGGCTGGCCCAGATGTGGACGAAGGCGAGCGTGCCGGTCTCCATGCCGATTTCGCTGTCGTCGATGCTGTAGGTCAAGCCTTCGGGACCCATGCAGGCATCCACTACTTCTTTCATCTTCGTCAAGGCGGCGACGCCGGCATCGCTATTGAAGGTCGGCATATTGGTTTCGTCGTCCAGGAACGCGCCGCCGAAAGAGCGGATGAAGTGCATGAACTCGATCTCCCAAGCCCAGCCCGCGTGCAGGTTCATGGTGAAGGGCAGATCGATGCTCGGCTCGTCCGCCAGCGCGGCGCAGGCGTCCATGACTTCATCGTAGGTAGTGGGGACGTCGATGCCATGCGCTTCAAAGATATCGGTGCGATAGAAGAGGTGCATGGTATTGGACATGAAGGGAACGCCGTAGATATTGCCGTCGATGGTCGCCGCGTCCCAAACCGGCTGCGGGATATCGTCCAGGTTGTATTCTTCGCGATACTGCTCGACCAGGTCATTGAGCGGCAAGAGCGCGTCGAAACCGGAAAGCACGACCATGCGCGCCGGAGTCGTGTGCAATAGCGCCCAGGGCGAATCGCCGCCGCCGGCTAGCGCCAGATTGGCTTGTTCTTCGGCGCTGGCGGAGTCAAGCAGCTGGACGTTGACAGTCAGGTTGTCGACTTCGTTGCACTTTTCCAGTTCGGCGGCGAAGAACTCGGTGATGGGGAATGCCCAACCCATGAAGTTGACTTCGGTCGCGTCCATGGGCGGATCCAAGACGCAGGGGTCCATGTCGTCCTGCGCGATTACTGGCAGCGCGAGTAGCAAAATAGCGAATACGATCAGAAGCTTATTCATTTGAAGCGTCCCTTCTGCTAGAAATTTGGTTGAGACAAAAAGGCGTTGGAACGGCGCGGGATTTCGATGACCTTCACAATAGTATAGCGACTGACCGCAAATAAACCAAATGGGGAGGGATGCTCAGAAGTCGTTGACGCCGCGCAAGCTCAGCCGGTCGGCGAAGTGGCAGGCGGCGACATGGCCCGGCACGATTTCCTCTAGCGGCGGTTCTTCTTCCGCGCAGATGGCTTCGGCGTAGGGGCAGCGCGGATGAAAGTAGCAGCCCGTCGGCGGGTTGGCTGGGTTGGGCAGCTCGCCGCGAATAGGGACGCGGCGCTTTTGGATGGCGGGATCGGGCCGCGGAATGCTGGATAGCAGCGCTTCGGTATAGGGGTGTTTGGGCCGGTGATACAGGCGCTCCGTGTCGGCGCGTTCGACGATCTTGCCGACGTACATGACGGCGACGAAATCGCTGATATGTTCGACCACGCTCAGGTCGTGGGCGATGAAGAGATAAGAGAGCGAGAATTCGTCCTGCAAGTCTTGCAGCAGATTGAGGGTCTGCGCCTGAATGGAAACATCCAGGGCGGAGGTGGGTTCATCGGCGATGATGAATTGCGGATTGAGGGCGAGGGCGCGGGCGATGCCGATGCGCTGGCGCTGGCCCCCGCTGAAGGCGTGCGGGAAACGGCGCATATATTCCGGGCGCAAGCCGACATGCTGCAGCAACAGCGCCACGCGATCGACCAGTTCCGCGCCTTTGGCGATTTTGTAAATGATGAGCGGCTCGCCGATGATATCGAGCAAGGTCATACGAGGATTGAGCGAGGATTGCGGGTCTTGGAAGATCATCTGCATGTTGCGGCGCACTTGGAACAGCGTATCTTTATCCGCTTTCGCGAGGTCGACGGCGCCAAGCTGCCGATCGTGAAAGATGACGGTTCCGCCGGTCGGCTCCCGGCCGCGCATGATGGTGTGGGCGGCGGTCGTTTTGCCGCAGCCGCTCTCGCCGACCAAGCCCAAGGTTTTACGCGGCGGGATCGTGAAGGATATATCGTCGACCGCTTTGACATACCCAACTTCGCGGCGCAGCAGCCCGGCGCTGAGCGGGTAGTATTTCTTTAGGTTCTGTACTTCTAGGACGGCTTTTGCCGCATCAGGCGCCATTGATGCCACCTCCATCCTCGTAGAGGAAGCAGCTTACTGAGTGGCCCGGCTTGATCTCGCGCAGACGCGGCGTTTTGACGTCGCAGACATCGGCGATGAAGCTGGCGCAGCGCGGATGGAAGGGGCAGCCTGAGGGGATGCTGCGCTGCGAGGGCACCATGCCGCGAATGGCTTCCAGGCGCCCGGGAGCCTTCTGCCCGACTTTGGGGATCGATTGCATGAGCGCGCGAGTGTAGGGGTGCTGCGGCTCGGCGAAGAGGGACTGGATGTCGCTCCTTTCGACGACTTTACCGAGATACATGACGGCGACCTCTTCCGCCATTTCCGCGATGACGCCGAGGTCGTGCGTGATGAACAGGATGGCCATGCCCAGCTCGTCCTGCAATTCGCGCATGAGTTCCAGGATCTGCGCCTCGGTGGTGACGTCTAGGGCGGTGGTTGGTTCATCGGCGATGAGCAATTGCGGCTCGCAGGAGAGCGCCATGGCGATCATGACGCGCTGGCGCATGCCGCCCGAGAGCTGATGGGGGTACTGATTGATCACTTGCGCCGGCTGGGGCATGCGCGCCTTGTCCAGCATTTCGAGGGCGATCTTGCGCGCTTCCGCCTTGCTGACGTCCTGGTGATAGAGGATGGCTTCCATGATCTGGTCGCCGACGGAGAAGAGCGGGTCAAGCGAGGTCATCGGCTCTTGGAAGATCATGGCGATTTCAGCGCCGCGCAGTTGGCGCAGTTCTTCGCTGCGGGCGTCCAGCGCCGTAAGTTCTTCGCCATTGATGGTATCGCGGCCGTAGTAGCGGATCGCGCCGCCGACGATTTCGCCCGGCGGGCGCACGAGGCGCAGGATGGAAAAGCCCGTGACCGATTTGCCGCAGCCGCTCTCGCCGAGCAGGCCGAGGGCGCCGCCGCGTCTGATTTGCAGGCTGACGCCATCGACAGCCGGCACGACACCACCCTCGGTGAAGAAGTGCGTCTTTAGGTCAGTGATTTCCAGCAGGTTTGGATGCATGGCCTGGCGCTCAATTGGCGAAGGGATCGGCGGCGTCGCGCAGCCCATCGCCCAGGAAGTTGAAGGATATGATGGCGCCGACGACGAAGAGCGCCGGCGTCAAGAGCCAGGGCTGCTGAATGAGCACGCGCGTATGCTGCGCCTGGTTGAGCAGCAGCCCCCAACTGGTCATCGGCGGCTGAATGCCCAGGCCGAGGAAGCTGAGCGCGGTTTCGCCCAGGATCATGGCGGGGATGGAAATG
>JAPOYS010000125.1:0-9763 GCA_026706455.1 Chloroflexota bacterium
GCCCGAAACCACAAGTCGCAGCGGCAGCGGGCGACCAGATTGGTCGCCCCTACAATGTCTGAAGCTATTGGGGTCGATTAGAGCCAGCCGTAATCAGACGCGCGGAAGTTGACCAGTCGGCCATGGTAATAGGGTACGGTGGCTAACTCCGGCTCAGCCAAGGCATCCAAGCGCGCGTGGTCTTCCGCGTCAAGCGTGACGTTGATGGCGCCCAGATTGTCTTCCAGGTGCGCCATGGTGCGGGGACCGATGATTGGGCTGGTAACGCCCCTCTTGCTCATGACCCAAGCTAAAGCGATTTGACTTGGACTGCAGCTCTTTTCGCCAGCCAACTCGGTGACCAGATCCAGCAGATCAAATCCGAGATCGGTGAAATGCTGGTCGCGCCGGCGCTCCATGGCGGCGCCTCGGCCGGCGTCGTTGCCGAAGCGGCTGTCGCCAGGAATCGCCTCGCCGCGTTTGTATTTTCCGGTCAAGAAGCCGCGCGCCAGTGGCGACCAGGGGATGATGGCTAAGCCATAGCTCTGCGCCAGGGGGATGAGCTCGCGTTCAATGCTGCGGTCCAACAAGTGATAGGGCGGCTGCTCGCTGACAAAGCGGTTGAGGCCCAGTTCTTTGGATACCCAGAAGGACTCCATCACGCGCCAGGAGGGAAAGGTGCTCGTGCCAATGTAGCGTACCTTGCCCGCGCGAATCAGGTCGTCCAAGGCGCGCAGCGTCTCGTCGATGGGAATCTCAGGATTGGCTCGATGCAGTTGGTACAGATCGATATAGTCCGTACCCAGGCGCATGAGCGAGGCGTCGCACTGCTGAATGATATGGCGGCGGTTGTTGCCGACCGCCAGGATATCATCATCCTCCATACGGCCGTGGACCTTGGTCGCCAGGACTATGCGGTCGCGCTTTCCGTTGCGCTTCAGCGCCTTGCCGACTGTCGTTTCGCTGCCGCCGCGGCTGTATACGTTGGCGGTGTCGAAGAAGTTGACGCCGGCGTCAATTGCCCGGTCCACAATATCGAAACTCTCCGCCTCCGGCGTGACGCCGCCAAAGTTCATGCAGCCGAGACAAAGTTCGCTGACCATGACACCGGTTCGCCCAAGCGAGCGATATTCCATGATTTACTCCCGTTGAGACTTATTTGTCCCGCCAATTGTAGCGCGTCACGCTTGATTGGCTAGCCGCATTTGGGCGCGCCGAGCTGGTTTTGCTTCGAGCGAGAACGCGGTATCATCTTCCAAGTTGAGCGCGCGGGAGGCGATATGCGGAATTACGGCAGGACGAAAGATGGACGGTCGATTGAAGAATACACGCTGCGGAATGCGGCGGGCATGGAAGTGAAGTGCATCACATTGGGCGGCATCTTGACATCGATTCGCGTGCCGGACCGGATGGGAAAGTTCGCCAATGTCGCTCTGGGCTTTGACACTCTGGCGCAATACGAAGCCGAGCATCCTTATTTCGGCGCGATTACCGGTCGCTACGCCAATCGCATCACCGGCGGCCAATTCAGCCTGGATGGCCTGGAATACCAACTGGGCAAGAACGATGGCGGGAATTCGTTGCACGGCGGCGCAGTTGGCTTCGACAAGCGCGTGTGGACGGCGCGGGAACTCGACGGCGGGGTCGAGCTTTCGTATACCAGCCCTGACGACGAAGAAGGCTATCCAGGCCGGCTGGCTGTGAACGTGCGCTACAGCCTGACTGAAGGCAACGCGCTCCGCATTAACTACAGCGCCGTGACTGACGCGCCTACCGTGCTGAATCTGACGAATCACAGTTACTTCAATCTGATGGGCGAGGGCGAGGGCACGATATACGACCATATTCTGATGCTGAACGCCGATCATTACACGTCTTCGGATGTCGGACAAATTCCAACGGGTGAAATCGCGCGGGTGGACGGGACGCCCTTTGACTTCCGCTCGCCGAAAACGATTGGACCGGGTCAGCGCGCGGCGCATCCGCAGATCGTCATGGCGCAGGGTTACGATCACAATTTTGTCTTGCAGCGCGCCGGCTTGACAGATGGCGACTTGGGACTGGCGGCGCGCGTGTATGAGCCGCTATCCGGGCGAGTGATGGAGGTGTGGACGACCGAGCCAGGCCTTCAATTTTACGCCGGCAACTTTCTCGATGCGACGCTGGTTGGGTCTAGCGGGCGGCTCTACCGTCAAAGCGATGGTTTCGCGCTCGAGACGCAGCATTTCCCCGATTCGCCCAATAAGCCGGGGTTCCCTTCGACCGTGCTGCGGCCCGGCGAGCGCTTCGAGTCGACTACTGAATATCGATTTTCGACTGATTAGAGGCGGGCGAGCCGCCGTCTCGCCCCTACGCTTTTGCGCTTGCGCCTGGGGACCAGCGTCAATCAGCCGCGGTTGGGTCGAAGGCGTCGCGCAAGCCGTCGCCGATGATGTAGAGGCAGAGCACGACGGCCGCGATCATCAAGCCCGGCAGAATCATCAGATGAGGGGCTCTGGTGATGAATTCGCGCGATTTGCTGAGCATATTGCCCCAGGTGGCGGTCGGCGGCTGCACGCCCAGACCGAGAAAGCTCAAGGCGGCTTCAATCAGCATGACGATGCCGATATTGCGCGCTAGGGTGACAATGGTCAAGGACAAGACGTTGGGCAAGATGTGGACCTGCATGAGGCGGAAATCGGAAGCGCCGACGGCTTTGGCGCTGACGATGTATTCGCGCGCGCGGATGGCGAGGGTCTCGCCGCGGACGAGGCGGGTTGTCGCCGTCCAGGTTAAGAATACGATAACAAGGATCAGCGAATTGGCGTCGGGCCGAAAGACGGCGGTGATCACGATCAGCAGGACCAAGCCGGGAATGGCGTTAAGCGTCGTGATAATCCAATTGACGATATCATCGACGATGCCGCCGTAATAACCAGTGATGATGCCGAGGGTCACGCCAATCACCAGCGCCAGGAAGGCGGACATAAAGCCGATAAAGAGCGACACCTGGCCCGCGTAAAGCAAGCGCGCCAGGTGATCGCGCCCCAAGTTGTCGGTGCCCAGCAAGTGACCCTCGCTGAAGAGCGGCAAGTATTTCGAGCCCGAGGCGTCGGTGGTATTGGGGTCGACGCCGAGGGCGCCCGTGATGAGCGGCGCGGCGACAGACGCGGCCGTCACGAACAGCAGAACGACTATCGAAATCATAGACAGTCGATCGCGCCAGAGGCGGGCGAGCGCCATGTCCGTCAGCGAGCGGCTGCGGAGGCTGGCTTCAGCCTCAAGCTTGAGTTTCACTCTGTCAGCCTGCATCAGCCGCTCCTAGTCAATGCGAATGCGCGGGTCAATGAGCACGTACAGGAAGTCCGAGAGCAGGAAACCTAGAATGGTGCCAATCGAAGCGAAAATGACGATGCCCATGACGACAGGATAATCTTGCTGAATGGCGGAGGTGAAGGCGATGCGGCCAATGCCTGGCCAAGCGAAAACGGATTCGATGACGATGGCGCCGGCCCAAACGTTGGTGATGATGGGACCAAGCAGCGTGGCGACCGGGATCATGGCGTTGCGCATGGCGTGGCGAAAATTGACGACCTGTGGCGCCAAGCCTTTGGCGCGGGCGGTGCGGATGTAATCCTGGCTCAGCACTTCCAGGGTGGAGGCGCGCACGTAACGCGAGAAAAGCGCCACGAAACCGGCTGCGAAGACAACCGTTGGCAATAGCATATAATTCAATCGTTCAAGGAGCGGCGGACATACGCCATAAAGATTTGGCACGCAGCGCCCGCCGCAGGGCAAGATATCAAACACTCGGCAGAATACAAAAATGAAAATATAACCCAGCCAGAAATTGGGCACGGCGTCAAAGATGACGGCCATGACGCGCGATACTTTGTCGAATCGGCGCCCCTGCGTCACGGCGGAAAGGACGCCGACGGGGATTCCAATCGCCAGTGAAGTCACGACCGCGGCGATGCCCAGCTCGAGTGTGGCGGGCAGATTGGTCAATAAGACCTCCATCACCGGCTGCTTCTTCACGAAGGAACGCCCAAAATCGCCGCGCAGGATGCCGTAGTTGTCGCCCGGCGGCTCCGGTAGGCCATCGCCGTCTTCATCCAATTTCGCCAGTGGCCTGAAGGCTTGATCGGCGATCCCATCGCCATCGGTATCCCAACGCAGCCAGTCGTCGCCAGCCAGCCAGCGCAGGTACTGGATGTGGAAGGGGTCGTTGATGCCCAATTGGGCGGCCAGGCGCGCGCGGGTTTCAGCTTTGATATTCGGCGCCAGATAGAGGCGTTCAACCACGCTGCCCGGCGCCAGCCAGAGCAGCAGGTAGGAAAGCAGGGTGATGCCAAAGAATGTCGGGATCGCTTGAATCAAGCGGCGAATAATGTATTTGATCATCAGCGGAACCGCGCCTGCATGCGCGCGCTAGGGATAGCGGGCAGAACGCGCCAGTCCGCGCCGGCGCGTTCCGTTACCGCTGCTGTCTGGGCGCTAGGGGCTGATGGCGATATTCGCCATGTTCGCGTAGCGCGTCTCGGCGTAGGGCATCCAGTTCTGCACATCATTGGATTCCGCGTACATGGAGAAGGGGGCGAATAGCCACCACCAGGGCACTTCATCGTGCAGGATCTGGCTTATCTCATGGTAGAGCGCCTGGCGCTCGGACAAGTCGCAACCGGGCAGCGAAAGCGCTTGATCGTAGAGTTCGGTGACGCGGTCGTTGCGATAGGAGACGAAGTTGAAACCGCCGCCGACGGTATCGCCAACCGGCGTGAAGACGTTGCGCGCATCAGTATCCTGGGCGAGATTGGTGAAGCCGATCATGATGGCGTCAAAGTCTTGACCCAGCAGGAAGGTAACCAGGGGACCGAACTCAATGGTCTGAAAATCGACGGCGATGCCGATCTGCCCCAGTTGATCCTGGATGACGGTGCCAGCCGCTTCGCGCACAAGATTGCCCGAGTTCGTCAGCAATTCGAATGCGAACTCGGTTCCGGCTTCAGCGTAGAGCGCGTCTTCGGTGGCCACGAGCGGCGTGCCCGGATCATCATCATGATCGACGAAACCGGCTTCCGCCAGCAGCGCCAGCGCCGCTTCTGGGTTGTATTCCCAAGGTTCGATGCTGGCATCGTAACCCCAGAGCGCGGGCGTGCCGAAGCTGTTGACCTGTACGCCTTCGCCTTCGGCCGCGCCTTCAATGATGTCGACATAGTTCACCGCTTGGGCGAGCGCCTGACGCACGCGAACATCGCCGAAGAAGTGATGCTTGCCTTGATCGACCGGATTGCCGTCTTCGTCCAAGCCGTTGAGCGGATTGCCGCGATCGGCCAGATTGAAGCCGACGAAGGTCAAGCCGTCATCGACATACTCATACACTTGGAATTCACCAGCTTCGGCGCGGTCGCGGAACTCCTGCATGCGCACGGCGGGAACGGAAGCGGAGCCGGCCGTCCCGACCGAATTGACCTCGCCCGCCAGGAATTGCTCAATGCCGACCAACTGGTCTGGCACGTTGCGGATGATATAGCCGTCCGGCGAGACTGGCATCCAGTGGTTCTCGTTGCGGACCATGCTGGTCTGTTCATCGGCGACCAAGGCGCCAAAGTTGAAGACGCCGGAGGTGACATCCGGGTGCTTGTTGAATTCGAGATTGTCCATCTCGGCAAAGTCGCCGGCGAGCAGCGGTTCGATGTGGTGTTTGGGCAGGATGCCGAAGTCGTCCAGTTCGTCCAGCGCGCGGCAGGATGCCAGCTTCAGGTTCACGACCAGGGTCGTGTCATCCACCGCCTCAACGCTCTCCACGCTTTGCAGGACGCTGCCGCGGGGCGACGAGGTTTCGCCGCTGGCCAGCGCGGCAAAGGTGAACTCGTAGTCATAAGCTGTCACCGGCGTGCCGTCATTCCACGCGACGTCGTCGCGCAAGGTGAAGGTGTAGACCAGGCCATCATCGGAGAGCGACCAATCCAGCGCCAAGCCATTGTCCTGGTCGTTGCGTCCGCCTTTCATGGGCGCGCGCGTTTCCGGATCGATGTTGTAGATGCTGGGGAAGAGGAATTCGACCAGCGCGAGATCAACCGTGTTGTTGGTGAGCAGCGGGTTGATAGTGGTGGGATCGCCGCCGAAGTTGGTGCCGATGAGGATGCCGCCCGTCTGCGCGCTGGCGCTGAGCGCAAAAAGGCTGACAACGACGACTAATAATAGGACTCTGAGTGTTCTGTACATCACAATACTCCTGACACATTTGAAATCGAGACGGAACGCTGCGAAAGAACTTGCGCCGCAAGTATAACATTACTTCCGCGCAAGTGGCTACTGCCAGTGGCGGTCGCGATAGGCCGCGGCAAGCGAGCGCGCAAAGCGCTGTGTGAATTTGTCGCGCCTTAGAAAAGTTGGACGACGGGCGTCCAGTCCATGTCCCGATCGAAGGGATAGCAGGGACGCTGGATGCGCTGGAACGGGAGCGAGGCGATATCTTGATCAACGGCGCCCGGCGACAGCGCCAGAAAGGCATTGCGCGCCATCGCCTTGAGTTCCGGCTCGAGATAGCCGATCTTGACGGCGATGATGCGATGTTCTTCCGGCGCCAATCCCAGATCGTGGAATTGCTGGCGGCGGTGGAAGGCGGCGCGTTTCGATGTCAGGATGACACGGATGCCACTTGCGTTCAAGACTACTTGGGGATTGGACTCGTCGGGCTTGATGAATTCGACGTGCCCGGCAACTGGCAGCGGCCGCGAGTTGAGACTGTCCAGTTTGCCGCCGATATTCAGGCTGACTTCAGCGCTAAGCCCGGCGTCGATGCAGCCCTGCACTGATTCGGCGTCGGCAATGCTGGCGTAGATCATGTCCGGCGGCTTGAGCGTCAGGGCGCGCTCCAGAAAATTGGTATTGTCGCCGGCCGCGCCGGCTGTGGGATTGTCGCCCGAATCGCTGATCAGCACGGGGTGGTCGGCCGCGCGCATTGCCATCCGAATACTGTCGTCGACTGAGAGCGCCTCGACGCCGAAGCGGAAGTCGCTCCGATGCCGCCAATAGAGGCGGGCGAGACGCGCGGCTGATGCGGCGATGGCGGCTTGGTCCCGCCCGATGGCGATGGCGCAGGCGCTCATGCGCGGCTCATCCGCCCAGACATAGCCGACCTGAATGGTGGCGTCCATGACGCGGTCGCCGTCGATTTCATCCGAGATCTGGCGATAGATGCTTCGTCCAGGCTCCCACTCGGTGCTGGTCATTTCGCCGGGCAATCCCACCGGAATCTTGACGAGGGCTTGCTGCGGTCGAAGGCTTTCGCGCAGACAGCGAAGCAGCAGCGCTACCGCCCGTTCGCGCGTTTCTATAGCGTCCACATGCGGCGCCGTTCGGTAGCCGGTGATGATGTCGAGATGGGTCATGACGCGCTCGGAAACGTTGCCGTGCAGATCGTAGCTGGCGGCGATGAGACAGTCAGAGCCGACAAGCTCGCGAATTGCCGCGCAATAGTCGCCTTCAGCGTCGTCCATGCCGGAAACGTTCATGGCGCCGTGCATGTCGAGGTAGAGGCCCTCCAGCGGCAGCAGACGCTGCATGCTATCGAGACACTCGGCTTTGATTGTCTCGTAGGCCCGCGCCGTGACTGGACCGCCGGGCAGGGCTTTTGCCGTCAGCGTCCCCTGAAAATCGACGCCGGCGAATTTCGGCAGGAAGGGATATAGCGTGGAGAATCCCGGCTCGCCCGCGCGAGTCAAGCGGAAATCTTCCAACCGCGTGGGCAGCGGGGAGAAGGTGCAGCTTTCGGTTGCGATGCCGCCAATGGCAATTCTCATACGCTTCTCACTGGCTACCGGTCGGCGCGACGTGGGGAACCGGCCAACTGCAGCTGATTTTCCCATCTACAAATTTACCAGGTTGTAGGCACACTGCCAAGAATTCTGCGCGACGGGAGTGTCGAATGTGAAGGATGTTACCCGCCCCAAACGATTTGTAGGGGCGAGCCTTGACTCGCCCTAAACTTGTTTTGGCAATTGAGGGCGACACAAGTATCGCCCCTACACACATTCTTGTGTGAATCATGGCCACCAAGTTCGACACTCCTTGCGCGACAGTATCTTGCGGGCGGGCAAGTCGCCGCCAGCTAAGAATATAAATCTGCGGTAGAATCTTGGCGGGACAGAATCAGCAGGAGCGTGAAGCATGGCTGCGGTCGATACAATTGTTGTAGGAGCGGGCGGTCGCGGGCTGGCCTACGGCCGATTTGCCAACGAGTACCCGCGCGAGATGAGAGTTGTCGGTTTGGCGGAGCCGGATCCAATTCGCCGCCAGCGCTTTCTGAGCGAGCACAAAGTGGCGCAGGCGATGATATTTCACGATTGGCAGTCGCTGCTGGCCAGCAGTTCGCAAAGGGCGACGGCGATCATCAACTGCACGATGGATCGGATGCACTACGCATCGACGATGAAGATGCTGGACGCAGGTTACGACGTGCTGTTGGAGAAGCCGATGGCGCCAGTGCTGGGAGAGAACCTGGGTCTGGTCCAAAAGGCTGAGGAGACGGGCCGACTCCTGCAGATTTGCCATGTGCTTCGCTATACGCCATTCTGGCAGGCGCTGCGTCAGGTCGTGCAATCCGGCAAATTGGGCCGCGTCATTAGCGTCAGCCATCGCGAGAACCTGGCCTACTATCACATGGCGCATAGCTTTGTTCGCGGAAACTGGCGCAGCGAGGCAACATCAGGACCCATGATTCTGAGCAAGTGCTGTCATGATTTTGATGTCCTGCTGTGGATCTTGCAGCAGAAAGTCGCCTATATTCAGTCTTTTGGCAGTTTGATTCACTTCCGCCCGGAAAACGCGCCCGAAGGCGCCACCGAGCGTTGCACCGATGGTTGCGCAGTGGCTGATACCTGCAAATATGAAGCGACGAAACGCTACGCCCGCGACGGCGAGGGCTGGCCGCTCAACGCCGTATCGTACATTCCGACGGGCGCGGCGCGGCTGGAGCGGCTGAAGACGGATTGGTACGGGCGCTGCGTGTATCATTGCGACAATGATGTGGTCGACCACCAGAGCGTGAATATGGAAATGGAAGATGGCGCGACTGTGTCGCTGGTGATGAATGGGCAGAGCGATGAAGAATGCCGAACGATGCGCTGGGACGGCACGAAGGCGACGCTTTATGGTAAGTTCTCAGCGCGGGGCCACGAGATCCGCGTACACCATCACATGAGCGGGCAAGTGGAAGATGTGCCAGTGATCGCCCGCGATGGCAGCGGGCATGGCGGCGGCGACTACGGGATCCTGCGCAGTTTCCTGAATTCACTGAACGGCGCGCCCGATGAAAGCGCTAGCACGGCGCGCGAATCACTGGAGAGTCACTTGCTGGTTTTTGCGGCCGAGGAATCGCGCCTGAACAAGACCGTCGTCGACATGGATGAGTTTCGCGCCCGCGCCTGGATCGAAGCCGGCGATGCGGAAGGAGAGCGCTAACAGCGTCCCGTTTACATCGCAAACGACTGGATCTGCACCCCCGACAGGATTCGAACCTGTGCGCCTGGTTCCGGAAACCAGCGCTCTATCCCCTGAGCTACGGGGGCAATCTCCACAAATCTTAGCAGAAAGCGGCGCCATAATCAAGCCGGCAAGGCGCCTCGCCGAGGGCGGGTCCTTCGGTATTACCGAGCGCCGCCTCGAATTGATATAATGTGCCGTTGCGCCGAGTCGCCGAATCTCAGTAGAACCAATATAGTAATGCAAATTTCACTAAAGCAATGATTTGTAGGGGCGACAGGCGGGCTGTGTCTACGCGCCCTACCATGTCGCCCAA
>JAPOYS010000125.1:9773-10027 GCA_026706455.1 Chloroflexota bacterium
GTGCGCCTGGTTCCGGAAACCAGCGCTCTATCCCCTGAGCTACGGGGGCAATCTCCACAAATCTTAGCAGAAAGCGGCGCCATAATCAAGCCGGCAAGGCGCCTCGCCGAGGGCGGGTCCTTCGGTATTACCGAGCGCCGCCTCGAATTGATATAATGTGCCGTTGCGCCGAGTCGCCGAATCTCAGTAGAACCAATATAGTAATGCAAATTTCACTAAAGCAATGATTTGTAGGGGCGACAGGCGGGCTGTGT
>JAPOYS010000050.1 GCA_026706455.1 Chloroflexota bacterium
GTATTGCGGCACAACCGAATGCCAGAGCGTCATCAGATCGGGTCCGCCGCTGCCGGCGACGATGGCTGCGGACAGCTTGTCGAAGAAGGTGCCCCAGCCCAAGACCTGATAATTGACTTTCACATCTGGATTCGCTTCAGCGAATCGAGTAACAAGAGCGGTCATCGACGCGCCGTCGTCTCCGCCGAGGCCGCTCCAGAAGTTGATTTCAATTTCGCCGGCGCCGAGCTCCTGCACTGCGCCCTCGTCTTGCGCGGCCAGCGGCAAGGCGCCGACCAACAGTATGACCATAAGCGCGAGAAATATGCGTCTGGCAAGTTTTGTACGCATTTCAAACTCCCTCATCAGTAATGGAATTCTTACATTTTTGGTGAGCATCGCTCCCCCGCTCTCTTATAACATGCTGCTGTCCAACTGTCAAAAAAATCGGTAGTGTCTAATGTGAAGGATGTTACCCGCCCCAAACGATTTGTAGGGGCGAGCCTTGGCTCGCTCTAAACCTGTCTTGCAATTGAGGGCGACACAAGTGTCGCCCCTACACACATTCTTGGGTGAATCATGCCACCAAGTTCGACACTGTCAAAAAAATCTGCGCGCGAGACGACATTGTTGACAAAGAGTCGGCGCCGAATTATCGTCTTAGCCAGCAGCAAGCGCAGTCTGATTCGCGGACGACCTGATGAGTGAAGGCCTGAAAGGAAAGTCAGCTTTTGTCACCGGCGCCGGGCAAGGCATCGGCCGCGGTATCGCCGAGCAACTGGCGGCGAAGGGCGCAAGCGTGACCATCGCCGAGATCAACGAGCCAACGGGGCAGTCGACCGCCGACGCCCTCTGCCAGGCGGGCTATGAGGCGCAATTTGCTCGAGTTGATATTCGCTCCGAGGACGACGTGAAAGCAGGAATTGCTGCCCATGTACAGCGTTTCGGCACGCTGGATATCGTCGTCAACAATGCGGGAGCGAATCAACATTTCGATGCCTCGCGAATGACCATTGACGAGTGGGAGCGCTCGATGAGCCTGAACCTGCGCGGCGCCTGGCTCTGCTGCAAACACGCGCTGCCCATTATGGCGGCGCGGAAAGCGGGCGTCATCGTCAATATCGCCAGCGTGCACGCGACGATGACCGCCTACAATTTCTTTCCCTACAACGTCGCCAAGTCGGGCATTCTGGGTTTGACGCGCAGTCTGGCGCTTGATTGGGGGCAGCATAACATCCGCGTAGTCGCGGTCAGCCCGGGCTGGGTGCGCACGCCGCCAGCACTCGATTACTTTGAGCAGGCAGATGACCCGGCGGCCGAGGAAGAGCGGGTGCGCAACCTTCATCCGCTGCGGCGCATTGGCGAGCCGGCCGACATCGGCGCGCTGGTCGCCTTTCTGGCGAGCGATGAAGCGAGCTATATTACCGGCACGGAAATCGTGATCGACGGCGGCATATCCGCCCGGCACGCCGATTAGCCGAAGCAAGCGCCAAAGAACGGGAGATGCGAAAGCCATGAAGATCGAACGCATCGCCGCCTACCAAGTCGATCTGCCGCTGCGCGAGGGCAGCTACAAGTGGTCGGGCGGGAAGTCCGTCGAAGTCTTCGATAGCACCATCATACGCGTCGATACAGACAGCGGCATATCGGGTTACGGCGAAGTTTGTCCGCTCGGTCCCTTCTATCTGCCGGCCTACGCCGCGGGCGTCCGCGCCGGCATCCAAGAGCTGGCGCCGCACTTGCTCGGCTGGGATCCGACGCGGCTCGCCCCGCTGAATCGGCGTATGGAAGCCGCTCTGAAGGGGCACCCCTACGTGAAATCCGGCATCGATATGGCATGTTGGGACATCCTGGGAAAAGTCGCCGGGCAACCTGTTTGCACCCTGCTCGGCGGCCGCTATGGCGAGGACTTCGCGCTCTACCGGGCGATCTCGCAGGAGGCGCCGGATGAAATGGCGGCGAAGGTCGCCGGTTATCGCGACGAAGGCTACCGCCGTTTTCAACTGAAAGTGGGCGCGAACCCGGAAGAAGATATCGAACGCATCCGCCAGGTATCGCAACTGCTTGAGCCGAGCGACAAGCTGATCGCCGATGCCAACACCGGCTGGCTGATGCACGAAGCGGCGCGCGTGGTACGAGCGGTCGATGATGTCGATGTCTACATTGAACAGCCCTGCTTGACCTACGAAGAGTGTCTTTCAATCCGCCGCCGGACGACGCATCCATTTATTTTGGACGAGAATGTCGACGGAATAGACATGCTGATGCGCGGCCAGGCCGATGGCGCGATGGACATCGTAAACATCAAAATAAGCAAGTTCGGCGGCTTGACCAAGGCGAGCCTGGCGCGCGATCTTTGTGTGGAGATGGGTGTGGCCATGACCATCGAGGACAGTTGGGGCGGCGATATCACGACCGCGGCTATCGCCCACCTGGCGCATAGCACGCCGCCGGAGTTCCTGTTCACGGCCACCGACTTCAACAGCTATGTGACCGTCAGCACAGCCGCGGGCGCGCCGCAACGCAAGCAAGGCCGAATGGCGGCGTCAAACGCGCCCGGCCTTGGCGTTGCGCCGCGCTGGGATGTCCTGGGCAAAGCCGCAGTTGACATCAGCTGATGGTCCAATGAGCGCCAGGATACACCAAATCGACATTGAAGATCACGCTGCGCTGCTGCGCTATCTGCGCGCGGGCAATTGGGTTGCCGCCGACGAGAATCCCGTCTTCCGCACGCTTACGGGTGGCGTATCCAACCGAACCGTCTGGGTGAAGCGCGGCCGGGGCAATGACTGGGTCATCAAGCAAGCGCTGGCAAAACTGCGTGTGCCGGTCGCTTGGCATAGCGCGCCGGAACGCATTCAACGCGAAGCGGCTGGCTTGCGCTGGCTCGGCAAGATCATGCCGGAACAGGCGCCCGCCCTCGTGTTTGAGGACAGGAGCAACAATATCCTGGCGATGACCGCCATTCCTCAGCCCCACATCAACTGGAAAAGCGCCCTGCTAAAAGGATGCGCTGATGTCCAGCGCGCGCGTAACTTTGGCGCTTTGCTGGCGACGATTCATCAGGCAAGCGAACGCTACCCCGAGCTGAAAACGGAGTTTGACGAGCGGCGCTATTTCGAGGAATTGCGATTGGAACCTTATTATGGCTTCACCGCAACCCAAGTTCCGGCGGCGAGCGGCTATCTTAGGCGCTTGATTTCCGACACGCGCCGGCGTCGATTCGCGCTCGTCCATGGCGACTACAGCCCTAAAAACGTGTTGATTTATGAGGATCGGCTCATCATCCTGGATTTCGAAGTCATTCATTTCGGCGATCCCGCATTTGATATCGGCTTTTCGCTCACGCACTTCCTGAGCAAGGCGCACCATCTGCCGGCGAATCGCAGCGCGTTGCTGGAATTGGCGCAAGAATACTGGCGATCATACAAGCAAAGCCTGCGACCGACGCTGCCGGACGGCCTCGGCGGATATGCCGTTCGGCACACGCTCGCCTGCCTGCTGGCTCGCGTCGGGGGCCGCTCGCCGCTCGAATACCTCGATGCCATTGCGCGCGAACGACAAAAGCGAATCGTCCTTGAGCTGATGGCGGAAGACATCGGCGACGTGTCTGAGCTGATAGACGCTTTCGGCAAAGGGCTGGAGCAAAGCCATGAGTGAGATCGAAGCCGTTTCAGCGCTCGAGATCCTTGACAGTCGGGGACGTCCGACTATCCGCGCCGAGTGTCGGCTGGCTGACGGCGCCTTGGGTCATGCCTCAGTGCCGTCCGGCGCCTCCACCGGGTCGGCCGAAGCGCTGGAGCGGCGCGATGGCGATCCGGCGCGCTACGGCGGTCTTGGCTGCCTCCAAGCCGTGGATAGCATCAATAATGAAATTGATTCGGCGATCGGCGGTTGTGAGTTTGCGGCGCAGACTGAATTCGACCAAACCTTGATCGATTTGGATGGCAGGCCGGCCAAATCGCGCCTGGGCGCCAACGCGATATTGAGCCTGTCGCTGGCTTTCTGCCGGGCGCAGGCGGCGCAGCGCAAGCTGCCCCTTTATCGGCATTTGGCGCAATTGGCAGGTGTCCAGCCTCGTCTGCCAAAGCCGATGATCAACCTCTTCAGCGGCGGCGCCCACGCCGGCGGTCAGGTCGCCGTTCAAGATGTGCAGATCGTGGCGTCAGCGGCCGCAAGCATGCGCCGAACTCTGGAAATCAGCTCGGATGTATTTCACGCGGCCGCCCAGCTCGCAGCTGATAGATATGACATGCGCCTGCTGACGGCGGACGAAGGCGGGCTGGCGCCGCTTTTCGAAAACTCGCGGTCAATGCTTGAATGCGCCGTCGACGCGATTGCAGCAGCGGGTTACCAGCCCGGCGCCGAGGTGGCGCTCACGGTGGATGTCGCCGCCTCGCAGTTCTACGCTGACGGGCGCTACCACATTGACGGCGCCTCGCTCGACCGCTCGCGGATGGTTGGCTTGCTCGAAGAGTGGGCGGCAAACTTTCCCATCATCAGCATCGAAGACGGTCTCGATGAGGCCGACTGGACTGGCTGGCAGCTGCTGCGCAAGCGACTGGCGCCGGCTATCATGATCCTGGGCGATGATTTGCTGTGCACCAATCCCGGGCGCATCCAACGCGCGATCGCAACCGAGGCGGCGGACAGCGTCTTGCTCAAAGTCAACCAGATTGGCACGCTGACCGAAGCGCTCGCCGCCTGCCAATTGGCTAGAAGCGCCGGCTGGAGGGTCGTCGTAAGCGCGCGCAGCGGCGAAACGGAAGACGATTGGCTGGCGGACCTGGCGGTCGGCTGGGCGGGCGATTTCATCAAGGTTGGCTCGATCACGCAGTCCGAGCGCCTGGCGAAATACAATCGTCTGCTCTACCTGGAGCAAGTCGACGGGCTTCGTCTTTGATGGCTCCGCGTTACTTCAGCCGCAGGCCGCCAGCCTCATCAATATGCTCCAGGCCAGCGCGGGATTCGTAGAACACAACTTTCATTTCGACCTCTCGAGATTCGCCCGGCTGCAAAGTGAGATGCGTGCCCGTCTTTGCCATGACCGCCGACAAGCCATGACCGGGAATCGACGAAGCCGGTTCGATTGCTATGACGTATGAGCATCTGTAAAAGGGGAAGCCCGGCGACGAATTGAGCTCCTGCCAGAACCAGGCATAGGGAAAGACATCTACGTCCCAGGTGAAGCCGACTCCAAATCCCAGACTCCGGTTCGTGATGCTATACCAGCCCGACTCGAAGCCCTTGAGATATGCGAGCAGATCGCGCGGCTGATCGGGCGCTGGGATTGTCGATAGATTGAGATCGCCAGCCAAGGGCCAAGTATACGCCTTGCCCTTCACCAATGGGTTGGCGGCGCCTTCGTATTGATCATCGGATAGCAGGCTGCGCGCGTCCGTATCAATGACGCAATGCTCGCTCAGGAAGGGCGCGCCGAAAGCGGGATGATGGCTCCACATGCAGTCCATCGCCTCGCCTGCGTGATTGGTGACGCGTTCGCGGATCTGCAGAATGGGGCTGCCATCTTCGAGGCGCAGCCAGCGTTCTATGGAATAGGGACTGCGCGACAATCGCAGGCGCAGCTTGACTTCAAGGGCTGATCCGGAATCGACCAGCAGCTCGTAATCCCAGACTTTCATTGAGGCCTCGCCATGATAGCCCAGCTCGACGCCCTTGTAGGTGTTGGCGAAGCCGCCATTGGGGAAGAGCACTTGCCAGCCGCCGGCGTAGGCTTCCAGCCAAGCGGTCATCGAATCGACAGCGGTATCAAAACCGCGCGCCGCTTCCTTCAGCCCCCAAGGCGATTTCCACAGCACATCGACAGCTTTCGGCTTGTATACGAGGCGATAGATATCGGCGCCTTTATCCAGCAGCAGCGTGGTCGATAACAAGTCGTTTTCAAGCGTAAGCGCGCGCAGCGTTTTGCCGAGGATTATCTCGCTCACTGTACATGCCATCATCGGAAATCCCGCTCTACAGCTGGATCGTCAAGCCGCCGTCGGCGACGATTGCCGCGCCGGTGATGAAAGATGCGGCATCGCTGCACAAGAAGAGCGCTACTTGCGCCATCTCTTCCGGCTGCCCGACCCGGCCCAAGACATGCAGCCCGCCCCATTCCTTGATAGCGCCATCCGGATCATCGGGCTGATAATGCTCGGCGGCGAAGCGCAGCAGCGGCGTCTCGATAGAACCCGGGCAAATGCTATTGGCTCGGATATTGTCGCCCGCGTGGTCGATCGCCATCGTGCGCGTCATCGCGATCACCGCACCCTTGGACGCGGCATAGGCGGCTACATTGGGTTGGCTAAACAAGCCCTGCACCGACGCCACATTCACGATCGCGCCGCCGCCGCGCTTCGCCATTTCGGGCACGCAGTACTTGGCAGCCAGATACACACCCTTCGCGTTGACAGCCAGGGTCCGATCCCACGTCTCCTCGTCCGTGCTGACCACCGTGCCGTAGGTTTGAATGCCAGCGCTGGCCACCAGGTAGTCTACGCCGCCAAAGGCAGATGCCGCTTCCTGCGCGATGCGCTGCGCATCAGCCGGGCGCGACACATCGGCGACCAGCGCCTGGCAATTCCCGCCAGCGGAGCGCAGTCCTTCAGTCCGTTCATTGAGAGCGGACTCGTTGACATCGGTAAGGAGGACGCTGGCGCCCGCCTCACAGAAGGCGTCGGCGGTGGCGCCGCCGATTCCGGTCGCCGCGCCCGTAACGACGGCAATCTTGTTTTCAAAACGCATGTCAACTCCCTTCCTATTTCAAACTTCCGGCGCGAGCCGGCGCATTCGCCCCGGCAACTCCAGTCGCTACATCGGGGGCCGCGTAGCCAGCCAGTGAACCGCGCCGATTGTGGCATAAATGCGGCTTTATGTCGAATAGGCGCTGAACCTCGATTTGCGCCGTCGACAAATGCTGCCGCAAAAAGAAAGCGAGCGCTGGGGACAGGCAACTCAAATTGCGGCTTCCGCCTCGCTGGGGAGTCGGCTACATTCTGTGCTGTTTCGTTCACGCTTGCAAAGCCCGCTCAATGGTTAAAACAGCGCCCGGCAGCCACAATGTCTTCAACATTAGCAAGCCAGCGCGCTATCGCTGCCAGGTGTTCCACTATCATCGTACGCTCTCGCGTCTTTACCTCAGCGTGTATCAGGGGCAGCGCAGCCAGCCCGCCTTCTACATCCTCTTTGCCGATGTCGCTTACATGCAAGCGCCGATGAGTTGGCTGGGCGCCGAATTTGATATCGCCGGGCGAGATGAGTGCATCGCGCTAATGCTGGAAGCAGGCTTGGTGGGAGACGCCGTCAAAAAGTTCCCCGACGCGTACGCATCCATAACCGAGTATGCGCGGCTGTACCGTTTGCGCTCTCTGCATACCGAGATCAGAATAATCGCCAGCAGCGCCGCGATATTGCAGACGATTCCGCCAGAGATTCATTAAAGCCCGGCGCGACGTTCCCGCTAACGCACTGAGCAGGAGCGCGCCCGCCGCTGTATGAATAACCAGCATCTCGGCTGGCGCCAGCAAAGCCGCGCCTGCGGAGCCATGATATAATCACTGAACGTCCGCGGCAAACGTGATTCTCCCTAGCCTTAGAGAACAGTCATGAGACATCCGCCGTCCAATCCGCCCAATCCAAACGCGCCGAAGCCCACTTTAAGCGTTGTCATCCCCTGCTACAACGAAGCCAAGACCGTGAAAGATGTCGTAACCCGCGTGTTAGCCGAGACGCTTGTGGACGAGGTGATCTTAGTCGACGATGGCTCGACGGACGGAACACGCGAAATCCTGAAGGAGGTCGAGACAGGGGGGGATAGCCGGCTCAGCGTGCTGTATCATGAGCGAAACCAAGGCAAAGGCGCGGCGCTGGCGACCGGCTTCCGGCAAACCACCGGCCAGGTGATCATAATTCAAGATGCCGACTTTGAGTACGACCCGCGCGAATATTCCTTGCTGTTAAGGCCCATTCAAGAGGGCGTCGCCACGGTCGTCTACGGATCGCGCTTTTTGGGCGGTCCGCGCAAGGCGATGAACTTCTGGAATATGGTCGCCAACAAATGCTTGACCCTGCTCACGAATATCCTCTTCAACGCCATCCTCAGCGATATGGAGACCTGCTACAAGTGCTTTCGACGCGAGGTGGTCGATGGCATGAAGATAAACGCGCGGGGTTTCGATTTTGAGCCGGAATTCACGGCAAAGGTGCTGCGACAAGGCATCCGCATTGTTGAAGTGCCGATCTCCTATTATGGGCGCGAATATGATGAAGGGAAAAAGATCAAATGGACCGACGCGCCCATCGCCGCATACACGCTACTGCGATATCGTATTTTCAATTGAGGCCTGCCTGCTCCTAGCCATTGCTCTTTTCGAGGCGCCAAACCGTCAGCTACATCGGTCCGATGCGATCCGGTCCGCGGTAGAGCGTCAGCATGGTCGCGTCGAAGCTGCGCCGCAGCAGTTCCATCTTGAGCATCTGATGCCCAGCGCTATCCCAGAGGTCGACAAATTCGCCCGGATCCGACTCCAAATCGTAGAGCTCGCCCAGCCCGTGATTGTGATACACGATCAGTTTGTAGCGCCCGTCGAAGTGCATCGTCGCGACGCTGCCATCAGGCATATCCAGCGCGTCAATGAATTCGCAGCGCACAATGTCGCGATGCGCCTCCGGTGACCGCTCGCCGCGCAGTATCGGCAGCAGCGACTTGCCAACCAGGTAATCGGGCGATTCCAAGCCGCAAAGCTCCAACAGCGTCGGCGCGATGTCGGTCAACTCCACCAGCGCCCGACTGCGCAGACCGGCGGCGAAGCGGCCGCGCCAAGACCAAATCAAGGGGACGCGCACCAACCCCTCGTAAAAGCGGCAGCCCTTCTGAATCAGACCGTGGTCGCCCAAGCTCTCGCCATGATCACTCGTGAAGATGACAACTGTATTGTCGCGTTGCCCATTTGTCTCCAGCGCCGACAGGATTCGACCGATCTGATCGTCAATGAGTTTGATCATCGCGTAATAGGCGGCGATCAAGGTACGCGCGTCGCGGTCGCCGGCCGTCTCGTCCTCAATGTAGGAGCGCGTGGGCGATTGCGGCAGAATTGGGCTCTTGATGTTCAGCGACACGGGCGGCTTCGCCTCAGACTGGAAATCGATGGCCGCCAGCTTCGCCTGCTGCGCCAGGTCGCTCTCGCGAAATAGGGGCGGCTTGACCGCGCGCCGGTCGAATTGATCGCGGTAGGCTTGCGGGGGATTGAATGGCGGATGCGGATCATAAATGTTCACGCTGGCCAACCAGGGTCGATCGCGATTGGCTTCGATGAACTCGATCGTCTTTTCGGCGCACCAGGTCGTTTGATGCAGCTCGGCCGGCACGCCGGCAAGATCGCGGGTCAGTTCTCCAAGATCCGCGCCCCTCGACCGCAGCCAATCGGCGTAATCGTGTCCGCGCTCCCAATCGTCGCGCGGCGAATGGCTGTATTGCCAATAACTGTAGCCATCGTCAGCCCGCGTTTCTATCCGACGGTAGGCGCTGGTCAAATGCAGTTTGCCAATGAGACCGCAGGTGTAGCCGGCATCAGCCAGGCGCTTGCTGATCACTGGCGGGAAGGCGGGAAAGGTCGGATTGCCGTTGCGATTGACGTGGATCGAGCTGGGATACATGCCGGTGAGAAAGCTGGCGCGGCTGGGCGTACAGATCGGCGCCTGGCAATAGGCGCGCTCAAAGGCGACGCCCTCGCGGGCCAACTCGTCCAGGTTCGGCGTCGACAGATGCGGATAGCCGAGCGCGGCAATTGTATCGTAGCGCTGCTGATCCGTGCATATCCAGAGAATGTTAGGCTTTCTGTCGCCTCGGCTCACAAGATTCCCCTTCTCAATCGCTGGCATAGGAACTGAAGTAGAACCAATAAAGGAATGCAAATTTCACTAAAGCAACGATTTGTAGGGGCGACAGGCGGGCTGTGTCT
>JAPOYS010000130.1:0-8145 GCA_026706455.1 Chloroflexota bacterium
GGGGCCGGGGGATGGGGGTAGAATTGTGCGTCAACCTCCCAGTAGCGGACAAGCCTTACAACAGGATCAAACCGAGCTGGGTGGCGCGGACGACCGCCTCGGTCCGGCTTTGCGCGTCCAGCTTGCTCATGATCGCGTTGACATGAAACTTGACCGTATGCTGGGTGATGCCCAATTCATGGCCGATGGCGCGGTTGGTCAGCCCGCGGGCGAGCAGTTGGAGAACGTCGTTTTCGCGCGCGGTCAAGGGATTGAGCGCTGGCTGCGCTTCATGCGGCAGAGGCGACGCGAAGAGATCAGCCAGTCGCGGATCGATGGCGGTCAGCCCGGCGTCGAGCGCCAGGAGCGCGGCGACCAGCGTTTCGGGGTTGCAATCGCGAGAAAGCAAAGCATAGCGCGTGAAGGAGCGCAGCAGACGCATTACGGGTATGAGCGCCGACTCGTCGTCGCCAGCGGCCAGCGCCAGGGCCGGGATTTCCTTGTCAATTGCGGTCAATCGCCCGCAGATGGCGTCGGTCTCCCAGCCGAAATCAATGACGAGCAGATCCGGATCCAGTCGGTAGATATCGCCTTCCAGGTCGACGCCGTCAACCGTGCCCAGCACAAGACAACCGCGCTCTTCCAGCAAGGCGGAAAGGCCCGCGCGGCTCAAGAGGCTCTCGGCGACGATGAGCAAATGCAGGTTGCCGCCATTTGCGGTTTTCTTGCTCATATCAAGAGACCTGGCGCCACAATGCGGCTCGTGGACGCTAACGTCGTTCCGTGACCGGCGCCGGCGGATCAGGCTTCCCCAAGACGACGGATACTACACTATACGCGGGGTTTCGCGCTTCGTCCCCAATCTTGTTATAATATGCGGCGAAACGTATTGGAGTCCGTTGCAGCGCTCGCTTCCATCCGCGGCAAGAATGATAAGGAGGTTTCTTGTGGCAGAGGCACAAGTCATGACGCGTGATAGCCATGTGGCAAATACGCTGGATCTGCTGACGGCTGTGTTTGAGAATTATCCCGGGCGCGATTTCGCTGTTCGGCTGTGGGATGGCGCTGTTTGGACGCCGCGAAACGCTGAGAGCGCCCGCTTCACCATCGTGCTCAACGGGCCTTCAGCGCTGCGCCGTATGTTCTTCCCACCGACCGAACGCAAGCTGGGCGAAGCCTATATGTTCGGCGACTTTGAAATCGAAGGCGAGCTATACGCCGCCATCGACCTGGCGCGTTATTTGTGGGAAGGCTGGAGTTGGACGGATACGCTGCGATTCGCGCCCAAGCTGCTGCGCCTGCCCGCGCGCGATCCGGGCGGCAACACGCAGATCGCTCATCTCTCGGGCGAGAAGCACTCGGTCAAGCGCGATATGCAGGCGATCCAATATCATTACGATGTCTCGAATGAGTTTTATCAGCTGTGGCTTGATGAGAAGATGGTCTACTCCTGCGCTTATTTCAAGGATCCGAATGAGAGCATCGACAGCGCGCAGAGCCGCAAGCTGGATTATATCTGCCGCAAGCTGCGGCTGGAGCCGGGCGACCGGCTGCTGGATATCGGCTGCGGTTGGGGCGCGCTCATCATGCACGCGGCGGAACATTACGGGGTTGAGGCGCTGGGCATCACCCTGAGCGAGAAGCAGCTGGCGCTGGCGAACGAGCGGATTGAAGCGGCTGACTTGTCGGATCGCTGTCGCGCCGAGCTGCTCGATTATCGTGAGGTCGATGAGAGCCGGCCCTTCGACAAAATCGTCAGCGTGGGCATGGTCGAGCATGTTGGGCGGGAGAATCTGGCGATCTATTTTGAAAAAGCCTACCGCCTCCTGCGGCACGGCGGCGTGTTTCTGAATCATGGCATCACCCTGTTCCAAGCGCCCAAGATACCGCAGTATCAAGCGAAAGATTCATTTGTACAGCAGTATATTTTCCCCGACGGCGACAGCCAGCATATCGCCTACGTGCTGGATGTGGCGGCGAAAGCCGGCTTTGAAGCGCGCGATGTCGAGAGCCTGCGCGAGCATTACGCCTTGACGCTGAAGAACTGGCTTGCGCGCTACGAAGCGCAAAAGGAGACGATACGGGAGATGCTGGGGTCCGTCGGTTACCGACGCTGGCGGATCTACCTGGCGGGCGCGCGCTGGGTATTCGAGTCCGGCTACAACTCGATTCACCAGGCGCTGCTTTACAAGACGGTGGATGGCAAGGGCGCGACTGGATACTTGCCGCTGAATCGTGATGATTGGTATGTAGGCAAGTCCGACAGCTGAATGCGGGCGGGCGACTGAGATTCAAGCAAGTCGTACGGGCGAGCCGGCGGCTCGTCCATTTGAAAGCGCTGGTGGGTCTGGCGCGGGCGACTTGGTAAGTCGCCCCTACACGAGACGCGGCTGCAGCTCAGCCAGAAAGACCTCGTTGATCGCAAGCTCGTAGCGTTCACGCTCGAGGAAATAGCTGACGCGCGCGTAGCCGGCGTTCTGCAAGTTGGCGAGCGCTTGATCGAAGGCGGCGCCAACCCGATGCGGATCGTGCGAATCGGAGCCGATCACCACCGGAATCCCCCGCAGCGCCATCTCCTGCAGCATGACATCGCCGGGATTCATTTCCGGATAAGACTTGTTCAAGCCGCTGGTATTCAGTTCCATGGCAACGCCGGCGCCAGCGATGCGATCGAGCGCGCGGCGGATGGTATCGAGATGGTCGGCGACATCGTATTGCTTGGGGTGGGCGATCTTGACGATATCGGGGTGGCTCAGGCAGTCGTATAGACCGGTCTCGGCCGCATTCGCCAGGTTCTCGAAGTAGCTGCGCTCGTATTCCAGCCGCGTCGACCCGTGCAGGTACCGAGCTTTGTATTCGTCCGTGAGCGCGTGAACCGAACCGAGGATGTAGCTGAAGTCGGCTTTGCCATGCACCGATTCGATCCAGGCTTCCTGGCCCGGGAAGTATTCGCTTTCCAAACCGAGTCGCACATCGACGCGCCCGGCGAATTCTGCGCGGGCGGCTTCGATCATGTCCACGTATTGCGGCAGTTGCGCGAGCGACATGCGGACGCCGGCGTTCCAGCCCTCGGGCATGGGACTGTGGCAGGTGATGATGATGCCGCGCAAGCCCACGCGCTCGGCTTGGGCGGCGTAGGCGGCCGGCTCGCCGCGGGCGTGTTTGCAGAGGGGCGTGTGCATGTGCGAGTCATACATGTTGGGCTCGTAGGGCATGGCGGTCTCCTGGCCGGGCAACGACGGCGCCTATTGTGGAGTAGATGCGGGGGGATGTCTATTGCGGGTTCAAGCTGATGGCGACGGCGCAAGCCTCAGCTCGTCGCCACGCGCACGATCTCGGCGATGCGCGCTTCGGTCGCCGCGTCCAACTCGGTCACGTACCAGGCGCTGGCGACGAGATTGTCCGGCGCGTCTTCGTCGATGGGCAGGGTCGCTTTCTCATCAATGCCGAAGGTGACATATTTGTCCTTGCGGATGAAGAGGAGCACCGGCTTCGACCGGGACTTGGCATAGCCCGGCATGCCGTACCAGAGTCGCGGCTTTAGGTCAGGATTCGTCTTCATAATGAGCTCATGCAAGCGCTCGCCGACCGCAGTCTGCTCTTTGAACATCTTGGGGATTTTGTCCAGCACCGCCGCCAGGTTGTCGGCGTCTTTATCGGCTTTCTTGGCAGGCATAGGGCGCTCCGGTTCCATTCCGACGAGTCAATCTGAATTTAACCACAGCCGCTCGCGAGAATCAACTTGGCACTCAAGTGAGCGAACCCGCAAAAGAAAAGTCTGTAGGGGCGAGCTATTAGGCCGCCCGTTGACTGAATAAGGTGTTGCGCGCAAGAGGGCGAGACAAGGGTCGCGTAGACACTGACCGTCTCTCGTCCCTACAGATTTCGATTCGATTGAAAACGGAATCCAGCAGCTTCATCAAAAGAAGAGCGCAGAGAGAATCAGAATTGCCCGGACTATTCGCGTGGATCGACGTCGCGGGCGAGACGCGACATGCGAGCCATGTGCCGTTTCGAGTCGCGATAGAGATCCCGATAGACGGGATAGAGCTCGTCGTATAGCGCCTTGGCGGACGGGTCGGGCTGAATGCGGCGGTCAATCTTGACCCAGCTTTCCCGCAGCGGTCGCCAGTCATTGAAAATGCCTGCCGCCAGGCCGGCGATATAGGCGTCGCCATAAGCAGCGCCGATCGTTTGGCGCGGGACGTCTTGCGGCAAGCCCGTCACATCGCTGCAGATCTGTGGCCAGAGCGCGTCGCGCGCGCCACCGCCGATGGCGACCAGGCGCTGCGGAATCGCGTCAACCTCGCTCATCGCCTCGATGTTATGGCGCAGGCCGTAGGCGATGCCTTCGAGGCAGCTGCGGTAGAGGTGGGCGCGGGTGTGGCTGAGCGTCAAGCCGAAGAACATGCCCTTGGCATGGACATCGTTGATCGGCGTGCGCTCGCCGCTGAAATAGGGCAAGGTGATCAAGCCGGCGCTGCCGGGTGGTATCTGCGCGGCGCGCTCCGAGAGCAGCTCGAAGGCGCTGAAGCCCGCAGCGTCGGCTTCCGCCCGCAGATCAGGCGCCAGTTGATCGCGAAACCAAGCCAGCAAGGCGCCCGATGTGGATAAGCCGGCCGCCAGAATGGCCGCGCCGGGCTGCAGATGAACCGATGCCCAGAGGTTGTGGTGCGGGCGATACGAAGCCGTCGTCAGAATCAGGAATAGGGTCGTGCCATACATCACCATCATATCGCCGGGCGCGGTGGCGCCGGCCGCGACAGCTTCCGCCAGCGCGTCGGCCGTGCCGACAGCCACCGGCGCGCCAAGGGGAATCCCAGTTTCGCGCGCCGCTTCCGCCGTTACCGTCCCGGCGCATTCGGTGGACCAGCGCGTCTCCGGCAGCCATTCAAGCGGGCAGACCGTTTCGACCCATTCCTTGTGCCAGGAGAGCTTAGGCGCGTCGAAGAAGGGCGTGAAATAGGGGGCGACATAATTGTCGACGACGAAGTTTCCGGTCAGGCGGAAGGCGAGGTAAGTGGCGGCGGTGACGATTTTGCGCGTCCGGCGGAATAGCGCGGGCTGATGCTTGCGATACCAGAGCGCTTTGGGACCGACGGATTGCGCCGAGAGCCGTTGACCGGTTCGCTCGAAGATTGCGTTTTCGCCCAGCGCAGCCGTCAATTCAGCGATCTCGTCACCGGCGCGCGCGTCGATGCCGTAGAGTATGGCCGGGCGCAGTGGACGGTAATTCTCGCCGAGCGGCAGCATGGTCGGGGCGATGGCGCTGGGGGCGACGCCGGCGATGCGCTGCGGGTCAACGGCGGATTTGTCGATGAGAGCGCGCGAAATGAGGCAAAAGTCGCGCCACCAGACGGCGTCGGCGTCCTGCTCAGCCCAGCCCGGCTGCGGGATGTCAAAGCCGTGAGCAATGCTGTGCTCGGCGACGATGCGCCCTTGCAGGTCGGTCAGCACGCCCTTGGAGCTGGAGGTGCCGATATCGATGCCCAGCAGCAGACGATCGTCCGGCATCAGTCAAGCTCGATGGGCTGGCCTTCGCGGGCCGATTCTTCAATGGCAGTCAATACGCGCGTCACCAGCGCCGCTTCCTCGCCGGTCGCCAGGACGGGCGCGTCATCGACGACGGCTTCGACGAAGCGCGCGATCGCCTGCAGCACGAAGCCGCTGAGGCGACCCGAATCGGCGTCGCGGATTAAGCCCAGGGTATCGGGCAGGCTGTGGTCGGCGCCCGAATACATTTCGACCATGCGGTGATCGGATGTGTTGATGTACAAGGCGCCATCGCTGCCCAGCAGCTCCATCTTGAAATTGAAGACGTTGGGCTCGCTCTCCGGCAAGATCCAACTGTTCTCGAGCGTGACCACCGTGCCGCGCTCGAATTCGACGATGGCAATGTGAAAGTCCTGCGTGTCGATGCCCAGCTCGCGCAAGACGCCGGAACGGCTGACGGCGTAGACGCGCTTCGGCTTGTCGGCGAGCAGCCAGCAAGCCAGGTCGAGGGTATGGCAGGCGAGGAACCAGAGCGCCGAGCTTTGACCGGCCCAGGGCAGCATCCGCGTCGGCACGTATTTGGTATTGCTGAGGCGGGCGTATATGTACTTGAGATCGCCCAGGTCGCCATTTTGCAGGGACGCCCGCGCGGCCATGAAGGGCGGGTTGACGCGATTCTGGAAGTCGACCATCAGCTTGACGCCGGCTTTGGCGACCGCCTGCAGAATGGCGTCGGCGTCTTCGACTGTGGTCGCCAGCGGCTTCTCGACCAGGATGTGCTTGCCCGCTTGGGCGGCGGCTACAGCGATCTCGCGATGGGCGAAATCGGGCGTGGCGATGGAGACGGCGGCGATATCGGACCGAGCGAGCAGGGCGCGGTAATCTGTGTAGACATGTTGAACCTGGTAGCGCTCGGCGACTTCGCGCCCGCGTTCCTCATTCAGGTCGCAGATGGCGATCAGCTCCGCCCGCGGCTGGTCGTGATAAACCTGGGCGTGCAAGGCGCCGCCGACGATGCCCGCGCCGATAACGCCGAATCCGGTTCTTGTCATGTTGATCTCTCGTCCGTCTATGCTTTTGTGGTACGAATCAGATACACTCAAGTGTAGAATGAAGATGCAGTTTCACTTTGAGATTCGCCCAAGATTATATTACCCTGTCAATGAATTCGAGTCCCTCCCTTTCGAAGGATATCGCAATGGACGTTGAAGACAAACTGAACCAGCACGAACGCGACATTGGGCGGATCGAAGGCAAGCTGGAACCCCTCGCCACGAAGGAATTCGTGCGCAAAGAAGTCAGCGACGCTGTCAGGATACTCGACGCGAAAATTGACAAGCAGACCGAAGACATCGCCGACAAATTTCAAAAGCTTAGCGACAAAATCGAAAGCGAACGCCGCTGGCGGATGAAGATCACCGGCGCCGCAAGTGTGTTGGCTCTGGTCTTCGTAGCTATTTCTTCCTTAATCTCCACGCTGGCAAGCCCCGGCATTATTGCTGTTTGATTTCGCTAAACCGGTGAATTAGCACAATTGCGAATCATCTTTTCGTATGCGCGGCGGGCGAGTGCTCGCGCGGACTTCTTAGCCTTTCACTGCGCCGAAGGTGAGACCGCGGACGACATAGCGACCGAGAAGCAGGAAGATGATCATGGGCGGCAGCATGGCGACGACGGCGGTCGCGGCGATATGCCCCCAATAGACGCCGGTCGAGGCGAAGAAGCTGATCGTGCCGACGGGCAGCGTGGTCGTGCTTTGCTTGCTGAGCGCCAGCGGGAAGATGACGTTGTTCCAGCTAAATACAAATGTGAACATCGAGGTGACGATGATGCCTGGCAGCGCCAGCGGGATGATGATGCGAATGAAGGCCGCCATCCTGTTGGCGCCATCGACCCAGGCGGCTTCTTCCAGATCGAGCGGGACCTCGTCCATAAAGCTCTTGAGCAGCCAGACGGAAAAGGGAATGGCCAGGGTCTGCAAGGTCACGATCATCGCCTGGTAGGTACCGGCCCAACCGATGCGCGACATCAGAATGAAGTAAGGAATGACGAAGACGATCGGCGGCGCGATCAACAGGCTGATATACCAATTCATGATGAATTCTTTGCCGCGCAGGGCAAAGCGCGAAAGGGCGTAGGCGGCTGCCAAAGCAAAGGGCAAGCTGAGCAGGGTCGCGCCGCTGCTGACGATGACGCTGCTGAGCAGCTGGGGCGCGTTGTTGCCGGGGTCGATGAAGGTGTCGCCGAAGTTGCCGAGATAAGGCTCGAAGAAGAGCTGGGGCGGCAGGGTGTAGGCTTCGCTGGGGTGGCGGAAGGCGAGCAGGATAAACCAGAAAATGGGACCCAGAAAGAATATCATGACCAGCGCCATGAGCGCGTAGATGACCGCTTTGTGTCGCCCGCGCAGCCGCCGCATCCGCTCACCACTCCCGCTTGCGATAGATGAAGATCAGGTAGAGATTGATGATGACGCTAACGATGATGACGACAATCCAGGTCATGGCGGCGGTTAGCCCGATGTTGTAATTGACCAAGCCCTCGCGATAGAGGTTGAAGCTGAGCGTGCGCGAGGCTGTGCCGGGTCCGCCACTGGTGAGGACGAAGACCAGGTCGAAGCTGTTGAAGAGCTGCATGAAGCGGATCATCACCAGGAAGGCGGCGATGGGGCGCAGC
>JAPOYS010000130.1:8294-9805 GCA_026706455.1 Chloroflexota bacterium
GGCGAAGAAGGGCGTCCATTGCCAGGTATCGACCAAGCCGATGCTGAAGAGCGCGGTGTTGGCATTGCCGAGGAAACCTTGCGGCGGAACTGGGAAGCCGATGCCTTCGAGCATCCAGGGCAGGAGGCCGCCCTTCGGCTCGAGCAGGTAGCGGAAGAGAAAGCCAGCCACCACCGGCGCCAGCGTCGTGGGCATGATCAGCGCGGCGCGCATAAGCCCCATGCCGCGCAGATGCGTATGCAGCAGCAGGGCGATGCCCATGCCGAAAGAAAACTGAGCGAATGTGCCGAGGAAGCCGAGCAGCAGCGTGTTTTTCAGCGCGACGGCGAAAGGCGTGACTTGGAATACCATGCGGTAGTTGTCCAAGCCCGAGTAATAGAGCGGCGCGGCGCCCATCTGCAGGTTCCAGAACCAGAAGCTGTTGCGCAGCGCGAAAGCCAGCGGATACAAAATCAGCGCCAGCAGAAAGAGGACTGAGGGCGCTAGCAGGAGATATGGGAGGCGTCGATTAAAGCTATGGCGGTTGGGCAATCGTCCAAGCCCTCGTTATCAAGGAATTTGTAGGGGTGACTCTGTGAGTCGCCCTTTCGCGGAAATATGTGTTGGCGTGCGACCTGATAGCTCGCCCCTACAAACCGAACCTTGCAACTACCATTCGTAGGGGCGAGCCGCTGGCTCGCCCTCTTATAGAATCTTGCGCAGGCGGGCGACCCAGCCGGTCGCCCCTACACACGGTGGTTTATGGCGTTTGGTGGGTGACCCAACGGGTCGTCCCTACACACGGTGGTTTATGGCGGTTGTGGGCGACCTGATAGGTCGCCCCTACATTTCCCCCATTGCGGACGAGCGCTACATCCCGGATAGGCTGGCTTGCAGCGCCTTCGTGTTCTCCAGCGTGTCGTCGAAGCTCTCCACGCCGTAGGGGATCATCTGGTTGCCGCGCAGGATGTTTTCGAATAGCGTCTGCGTGGTGGCCAGCGCCGCCTCGGACGAGACCTGACCCGACATCGCCTGGTTGATCTGCAAACCGTAGACGCCCTCCAGCGAGGTGTAGATCGGCGCCGGCGGGCGGACCACCTTGCCATCGCCCAGCTTCATCATCTCGAGCTGCGTCCCGAGGAAGGGATAGATCGCGTTCAGATCGGCGTCGTCGTAATTGGACTGGCGGCTGAAATCGGCGAACTGATAGCCCTTGACGTTGACCTCGCCCATCGCTTTCTGGCCTTCGGAGCTGGTCGCCCATTTGATGAATTGCCAGGCGGCTTCCTGATTGGCGGAGGTGGAGGGCATGCCGAGAGACCAGCCGCCCAGGCTGACCACCTGATCGCCGCCAGCGGACAGCGTCGGCAGCACAGCCGTCTCGAACTTGTCGACCACGGGCGAGGGCGTGCCAGTCAAGTAGCCTTCGTTGTTGACCAGGTAGAAGTAGGGCGTCCAGTGATAGAACATGCCGATATCGCCCTGCGAGAAGCGCGTGCCGGCGTCAAACCAGAGGTAGTTGATCGATTCCG
>JAPOYS010000075.1 GCA_026706455.1 Chloroflexota bacterium
AAGCAACCCCTCAAAAGTTCTGACTTTCAGTGTCCAATAAATCAGGACCACTACACGTACCCCCCACCCCAAACCCCTCCCCCATAAAGAGGGAGGGACTTTTTTCGTCCCTCACGGGCGGGCTTGGAAGATTTCAAATGAACTTGTCGGAAAGCTTTATGGACATCTTGTGAAGCTGTGATAAAACAGGGGCGATAAGGTCAATTGCAGGGAAGGACGATGAGCGAGCAATTCATATTCCAAGCGGAAACGCGGCAACTGCTGAACATCCTCATACATTCGCTGTACACCGAAAAGGAGATCTTCCTGCGCGAACTGATTTCCAACGCGTCGGACGCGCTGAACCGGCTGCAATTCGAGATGCTTACAAACGACGAGGTGGTCGACGGGCAGGCGGATCTGGAGATTCATATCGAGCTGGACGACGAGGCGAAGACGCTTACGATCAGCGATACCGGCATCGGCATGAACCGCGGGGAGATCATCGCCGGGCTGGGCACGATCGCGAAGTCAGGCGCCAAGGCTTTTATCGAGGCGATGCAAGACAAGCCGGCTGACGCGGCCGCCATCATCGGTCAATTCGGCGTCGGCTTCTATTCGGCTTTCATGGTGGCCAAGCAGGTGGATGTCGTTTCGCGCTCTTTTCGGCCCGAAGACGAAGCGGTCAAGTGGTCGGCGACTGGCGGCGCCAATTATACGCTGGAGACGGTTGAGAGGGATGCGCGCGGCACTGCAGTCACAATTCATCTCAAAGACGACGAAGAGGAGTTCACGCGGGGCTTCCGCATCAAGGACATCATCCGGCGGCATTCCGACTACGTGGCATTCCCGATTTATGTCGGCGACGATGAGGAGCCGACCAACAAGCAGCAGGCGATCTGGCGGCGGGCCCCAGCTGAAGTGGAGGCTGAGGAATACGACAGCTTCTACAAAATGTTGACGATGGATTTCACGGGCGCCAGCCACCACATCCACATGCGCGCCGATGTGCCGATGCAGTTCTACGCGCTGCTGTACATCCCTGGCAGCGGGCAGCAGAACATGTTCAGTCCGCGAACGGAGCCGGGTTTGAAGCTGTACGCGCGCAAGGTCTTGATCGAGGAATATAATCGTGATTTGCTGCCGGAATACCTGAGCTTCATGCAAGGCGTCGTCGATAGCGAAGACCTGCCGCTGAGCGTCACGCGGGAGAGCATACAGGCGACGCGCGTGATGGCGAGCTTGAAGAAGACGATCACGCGGCGCGTGCTGTCGGAATTGAAGCGCCTGGCGAAGAATGACCGCGACAAGTACCTGGCGATCTATCAGGAATTCGGCGCCTTTTTGAAGCAAGGGCTGGTAATTGATACTGAGGATCGCAGGGACCTCGAACCGCTGCTCTTCTTCCAGACGACGCATGATGACGACCCGCGCGCCTTCTATTCGCTCGATGAATATGTCGAGCGGATGTCCGAGAACCAGGACGATATCTATTATGTGGTGGCCGATGATTACGCCAGCGGCGCGCGCAGCCCGCATTTGGATGTCTTTCGTCAGCGGGGGATTGAAGTGCTCTATTTCACCCATGCGGTGGATGCCATGCTGCCCATGGGTTTGGTCGACTTCAAAGGGCGCAAACTGGTCAGCGTTGATTCGGCCGATTTGAACTTGGAAGATGTCGGCGATGTCAGCGACGAGGTAGAAGAGCCGACCGCGGCGCTGACGACCGACAGCTTTGCGGCTTTGACGGCGCGCGTTAAGGCGACGCTAGGCGGGCGGGTGAGCGATGTGCGCGAAAGCAAGACGCTGCTTGGGAGCCCGGCGCGGCTGGTCAGCGAGGATGAAAGCGCCAACCGCTATATGTACCGCATCAATCGCCTGCTGGACAAGGATTACGAGCTGCCGGTCAAAGCGCTGGAATTGAATCCGCGCCATCCGCTGATGCACAATCTGAGCGGAATGATCGCGGGCGGCGGCGATGGGGCGCTGGTGGGCGCGGTGGTCGAGCAGGTCTTTGAGACGGCGCTGCTGCAAGATGGCATTCATCCGGATCCGTCGAGCATGGCTGATCGGCTGACGCTTCTGATGCAGGCCGCGACCGGGTCGGCCAGCGCCGACTTGGACTTTGCCGATGTGAAGTCGGTGATCAGCGAGCCGACGGTTGCCGATGCGCCGCAGATTGACTTGGGAGATCTGGAGATTGAGAATGCGTCGCCACCGGATGAACGGTAAGGGCGACTGACGTGCAGTGTCTACGCGCACTATCAAGTCGCCCGTCGATGCGCATGGAGCACCAACATGCGGGCGAGCAGGTTGCTCGCCCCTACAGCGCTCCCAATATGAAAGTCGCTGGAGGGAAGAGACATGGCTGAGAACAAAACGCAGCGCAACGACGGCGATGTGATGGCCTATCTCGAATCCGTATCAAACAAGCGTCGGCGCGAGGATTCGCTGGCGCTGCTCAAAATGATGGAAGAAGTGACGGGCGAGCCAGCCGAGATGTGGGGGACGAGCATCGTCGGCTTCGGCAGCTACCACTATCGCTACGCCAGCGGGCGAGAAGGCGACATGTTGATCACCGGTTTCGCGCCTCGGAAGCAAGCTCTAACGCTGTACATCATGGGCGGGCATGAGCGCTACGCGGCGCTGATGTCGAAGCTGGGCAAGCATCGAACGGGCAGTTCCTGCGTTTATATCAACAAGCTGGCGGATGTAGATTTGGATGTATTGCGCGAGCTCATCGCCGAGTCGGTGGCTTATATGCGCAGCGCCAATCACATCGCGGGTAGTTGAAGCCATTGGCAAGCAACCACCGTTTGCCGCGTAACGTATAGATTTACAGGCGCGTCCGCGAATGGGTTGTCATTGTGTATAATACGGGAACGAAAGCCATGAGAACCGACGGTTCGGGCGCGATGGATGGTTTGAAGATTCTCGGTCAAATGGTAAAGGGCTTTGCCAAAACTGTCGAGTTGGTCGGCAAAGGCATCGGTTTGACCGGACAAGCGATTAACGAAGGCTCAGTTGCAGTGAGGACAGCCATGCCGGTGACAGAATTGACTTCCGTGTTCAACACCACCGATGAGACGATCAAGTTTGTCAATCAGGAATCGCCGCGCGATAGCAAGGAGATCTTGCCGCAGAGCGCGGTATCGATGAAGACGCCGAAGACCGACGGCGCCTGGGTGCCTTGGTTTCATCCGCCGCGCTTCGCCCCCTTCGCCCGCAAGCGCATGGAGATCGTCGTTGACGATGTGCCGGTGATTTATCTCTGGCAGCGCGATGACCATATCTACTGGTGCAACCGACTGGATAGCCAGGGCAATCCGGCCAAAGCCTATGAAGTGCCGGGCATATCGCATGTCGGCGGCAAGCGCATGCTGGTCGTGCGCAACGATCCGGAGAATGGCTACAGCGCTTTTCTGAGCGAGAGCGTCGAGAATAAGTAGGGGCGACTTACTAAGTCGCCCGAACGGGCAACTGCATGTATACGGGCGACCCCTGATAGGTCGCCCCTACAAGAATCCGGAAAGTACTGCCCCCGAGGACACCGAGGGGATAGAGAGCGCGAATGATCACCACAATCGCAACCGTAACCGTATTCGTCGAAGACCAGGAGCGGGCGAAAGCTTTTTACACCGAGAAGCTGGGCTTCGAGTTGATCAACGACTCGGAGATGTTTCCGGGCGCTGATATCCGCTGGCTGACGGTGGCGCCGCCGGGCTGCCCGACCGAGCTGACGCTCTTCCCGATGGGCGGGCAGTGGGAGCACTACCGCGAGGCGATGGGCAAACCCCAGTGCTTCACGCTGCATTGCGACGACATCATGGAGACCTATCGCGAGTTGACGGCGAAAGGCGTGCAATTCCTGGGCGAGCCGCAAGTACAGAATTGGGGCAGCTTCGCCATGCTGGTGGATTCGGAAGGCAATCAGATTGTTCTGGGTCAGCGGGCGTCGGGCTAGGGTATCCCAGTATCCCTGAACGCCAGTTTGGTATTTGGACACGGGCGAGCCACCGGCTCGCCCCTACGAATTCTGGTGCATGAGGAGGCGGATGATGATTAGCCGGGTGGGGACAGTTTCTATATTCGTCGAGGATCAGGATCGGGCGAAAGCCTTTTATACTGAGAAGCTGGGCATGGAATTGATCTCGGACGATGAACTTTGGCCCGGCGCCGATTCGCGCTGGCTGGCGGTGAAGCCGGCGGGCGCGGAGACGCAGATCGTACTCTACAAGTTCGATGAGAATTGGGAGCATTACCGCTCGACATTTGGGCAGTCGCAGTCGCTGACGCTGCAATGCGAAGACATCGACGAAACCTACCGCCTCTACAAAGAAAGAGGCGTCGAGTTTTTGAGCGAGCCGGAGACTCAGTTCTGGGGCCGCTTCGTGATGATGAAAGATTGCGAGGGCAATACGCTGATCCTGGTTCAGGTCTGATGGCGGATGACTTGCTCGCGCTGTCGCAGCAGGTTGGCGCGGCGCTGATCGAGCGGGGCGCTACGGTAAGCGCGGCCGAGTCCTGCACTGGCGGGCTCCTCCTCAGCGCCTTAACCGACTGCGCTGGCAGTTCCGCTTATGTCCTTGGCGGCGCCGTCACCTATTCCAACGAAGCCAAGACGCGCCTTCTGGGCCTGCGTGAAAACACGCTGATTGCGTATGGCGCGGTCAGCGAAGAGGCAGCGGCCGAGATGGCGGCGGGCGCGCTCTCGCTTTTCGATGCCGACTACGCCCTGAGCGTCACGGGCATCGCCGGACCAGGCGGCGGCAGTGCCGAAAAGCCGGTTGGCTTGACCTACATCGGGCTGGCACAACCCGAAGGGCTGCTGCGGGTGGAGCGGCATGTTTGGGGGAGTGATCGGATTGGAAACAAAGTGGCGAGCGTCGACGCGGCGCTGCGCCTGCTGCTGACGGCGCTTGAAGGTTAGTCCTCTGTCCGGTCAAAAACGATGCCACGGTACACCTGCGCCAACGGCAGTTCGCAATTGATTGCCTCCAGCGTGATCGTATCGCCTAGGCTGGTGAATGTTGTGGTCTTCCAGCCTGCATGGCCACGGATGCACAGCTCGGCGCAGACACGATGCTGGTCGATGATCAGATAGGCTTCAACTGACGGCATCTCAAAGTAGTAATCTTGCTTCTCACCGCGGTCAATTGGAAGACTGGATGGCGAAGTTACTTCGATTACAAGAACCGGATTTAGCAATTCCATCTCGTTTTCGCGCGCATACTCCTCCTCGCCACATACGGCAGTTAAATCTGGATACACGTAGCGAGTTTCCCCGGCCTTTACTCTCATCTCGCTGCTCAAAAGAAAACAGTCCGAGTCATCAAGCTGCCGTCCGATTGTAACGGCCAAATTCATCATAATACGATTATGCCTGCCCTTTGCGCCTGCCATGCATCGCGCCTCGCCATCAATGTATTCGTGTTTCTCGAAGTTGTTTTCTTCCCAGGCGAGGTACTCCTCTACCGTGAGACGCACACGGGTATCCACTGCCATGATGTTCCTCACATCAACTCGTCACACCTAAAGTATAATGCCTATACGCCAAATTGGGCAGACAGTAGCCGCTTTTGCAGGTGACCGCGCCAGAAGCCTCACCGCAGATTCAGCGCGCCGCGCAGAATGCCGAACTCGCCGATGTGATAGGCGTTGTGCGCGGCGACCACCAGAATCTCGCGCAGGATGCTGTGGCTCGGCTCGCCGTGCGGGATCTGCGCAGTGAGTTCGCGCGCCGGGTCCTGGATGATGGCGACCAGAGCCGCGCGATCGGCGAGAAAGCGTTCGATGGTCCGCTGCCAATCTGCATGTTGGGCTTGGGTCTCTGGCGCTGGCCAATAATCAGTTGGAAAGTTCAAGTACTGGTAATCTGGATTCTCGATGTAATTGAGGATGTCGGCTTGGGCGATGCGCATGTGTTCAAGCAGATGCCAGAAGCTGTAGGGCAGGTTGGGCGGCCGCGTGTTGTAATGCGCCGGCGGGAAGCCATCAATGACCGTTTCAAACGGCTGATGCGCCTGCCGCTTTACCAGGGTATTGACTAGCTGTTGACGAATGTGCTGATCGTTCATGTGGGTTGCTCCCGGAGATTTGCTAGTCGATTGGGTCGATTGTAGCAGCCCTCTTAGGCGCGGTAAGTATGATTCGCGCTTGGGATGTACAATATATTGTCTATTACCCAGATGGCGCGCTCTTGGCGGTTTTCGACAAAACAGGGAGCCTTGGAATCAGCAACATCGTTAATGACTGCCGCCGATTTCCGTGTTATTCTCACAGCAAGCCTAGGCGAAGCAGCGCGAATCGTCTGGCAATCGCAGGGCAAAATTGGCGACAGCGTATCAAGATGCGTTACACTGTGGGCAGCGAGACGACAGGCTGACCATGTACAGCGATTTTCCCATATACGATGTGCCGCAGCAGAATATCATTCAGCGTTTCTTCGCGCAGCGCTGGAGCGCGATCGTAATTGAGATCGTCATGACGATTGTGATCACCGTGGCGGCCGGCGCCGCATTTGACTTTTTTGATCCCTTTGATGGCTCTCAGGAGACATCGGCTGCAACAAATGCGAGCGAGAATATTGCGCTCGACGACGCCGGCGCGCTGGCGGGCGATCCACTGCAATTCATTAGGGGCCGGGGCGTCGACTATTTTCGCGCGAGGCGATTGGCCGCGGCCGAAGCGATGTACGATTGGGCGATTGCCCTGAGGCCCGATGACCAGGATAGTTATTCGTGGCGCGGTTATGTTAGGATGCGGAGGTCCGATTATTTTGGCGCGCAAGCGGATTATCGCCGGCTTCTGGAGTTTGAGCAAAACGCATTTGATGGGCACAATGCCTTGTGCTGGGCTTATGGCGAAACGCGATATTTTGCTTCCGCGCTGACGCATTGCGAGCGGGCGCTGGCTTTGGCGGTCTCGACTGTGGAATTGGCGAGCGCGCTGGAGAACCGCTGCTGGCTGCGGGTCGAGCTTGGCGACTATGCGGGCGCCACGCGGGATTGTCGACTCGTGTTGACGCTATCCTCGGGCAATGGCGACGTGGAGGCTCTGGCGCATTACAACCTGGGTCGAGTATTGATGGCGGAAGGGGAGACAGGCGCCGCGCTGCCACAGTTTGAAGAGGCTCTGCGCATTGGTTCATCGTATGCGAAGATGTATTTGGACATCAGCAGAATATACGATACACTAGGTTATAAGTGGTCCGCGCAGGCGAGTTACGAGCAGGTTCGCCAGTTGGCTGCCCGCGACCGGATCGTAGTGCAAGCGCAAGGTTAAGGTGGTGTTTGGCTGACGAAGCAGCTTGACGGCTGCGGAGTCAGATGTGTATACTTAGCGGCAAGTTATTCGTTCAGTGGTCGGTTGACGAAAGAACGGGGGCAAATTATGAAAAAAGCATATGCGGAATATGATATTCCCAAACGTTCACTCAAAGACCGGGTATTCGGCCAGCGCCCAAGCGCTCTTATCATCGAGGGCTTGTTGGTGCTGGTTGCGGTCGTGGTCACCATCGGATTTCTGACGCCGGCGGCGCCAGTGGAAGATAACTCTGATGCTGTAATTGCCGAGATGGAAGCGATCATCGCGGCGCAGGAGGCGGCTTTGCAGGAAGCGTCTGAAGCCATTGCGCGGGCGGCGGAAGCGGCGTCTGTGCCAAAGGGATTTCTGAGCGCCAGCGCAGCCAAGAATATGGCTTGGTCCAGCCTGTCCAACGAAGAATATCGTTCGGCGATTGCGCTCTACGATGTTTTGATCGCGGAAGGCGAAGCGGATCTCCAGACCATTTTCGCGCGCGGCTATGCCTACAGCATGATTGACGAGCATGGGCTGGCGGCGCAAGATTATACGACCGTCTTGCAGCACAGCGCCGAAGACTTGGGCGCCTTGAACAACCGCTGCTGGGCGTACAGCGAAATTGGCGACTTCGATCGCGCGCTGGCCGACTGCAACAAGTTGATGTCCCTGGCTTCGGAGGCTGACTATCCCTATCTGAATCGCGGCATTGTCTATGAAAAGATGGGCGATCTGGGCGCCGCGATGCAAGACTACGTGGAATGGATCAAGCGCATCAAGACAAGCGTCATTCGCAATGACAATCTGGTTTGGGAAGGCAGCCTGGAAGTGCCGATGTCCCAGGGGATTGTTTACATCTTCCCCTTCACCGCCAGCGCCAATCAAGAGGTTGTCATTAACGCCGTAAGCAGCCAGCGCGACTTGGACGCCGACCCGCTGGTCCTGATTCTGGATCCGGAGGGCTTGCCGCTGACAGCCAACGATGACACGGGCGATTGGTGGGACAGCTATGTGCAGTTCCGCGCGCCGGTCACGGGCGAATACGCCGTGGTTTTGACGCATGCCGGCGGCAGTACCGAGGGCCGTGTTGAAGTCTCCTTCGATATCGCGGGCATGTTCACCCAAGGCAATGACGGCGCGCGTTTCAAAGCCGATGCCTATCGCGCCTTGATGTCCGGCGATTACGGAGTCGCGCTGGAGAACTTCCGCCGCGCTTTGAACATCAATCGCCACGATGCCGAAGCGATGAACTGGATGGGCGTCGCCTACCGCTATATGGGCGAGTATGATTCAGCGCTCAGCCATATTAGCATGGCGATGGAATTGGACGACAGCTATTCGCTGCCCTACCTCTCGCGCGGGATCACCTACGAGGAGATGGGTCAGCCGGAAGCGAGCGCCGCCGACTACTATCGCTACGCGATGCTGAACCGCAACCGGACCCTTTTCCATGCGGAACTGGAAGGCGACAGCAACTTTGAGCTGCCGATGCGCGAAGGCTGGGTATACAGCATTCCCTTCGACGCGAAACGCGGGCAAACGTTGGATATCGCCGTGGATACCGTGGAGCCGGGCTTCGTCGATCCGCTGATCATACTGATTGGTCCCGACGGAAAAGCGCTGATCGGCGATGATGATATTTCGCGCAGCGAGTACGACGCGGTCATCAGCGACTACAAAATCAAAGCGAGCGGCCAATACACGCTGGTCGTCAGCCATGCTGAAGGCGGCGCCAACGGCACGCTCAACTTCGATATCGCCGTGACCGAGCCAGCGCCGATGTCAGTCGCCGACTTTGACGGCTATGGCTGCGGTCACTAGCCACAAGTCACACTGAATTAGAAAAGGGGCCGGTCGAGAGACTTGCCCCTTTTTTGTTTCTGCGCGTCCGAGCTTGGCTGTGGGCGGGCCCCCTACATTTTTCGCGCGTCGGCCCCTGATTGGGCGCCCCTACTGTTCCTGGCGAGAGAGGCAGTCCTAGCCGCCCGTGACGGAGCGCGCGTTGCGGAAGATGCGCTGGAGACGGGCTGTGATGTCCGCTGGCAGCGGCGGTCGCGCGAAGGTCGCCAGGTTGTCGTCGAGATGCTGGGCCTTGCCGGTTCCTGACAGGATGACGTGCGTCCCCGGTTCGTCGCGCGCGAAGCGGTAGGCGGCGTCCGGGATGCTCGCCGCAATGTCGCGTTCCAATAGAAAACCCAGCGGATTGTCGAGATCGAGATCACGCCCCTCTATTTCGCCGGACTCAATTAACGATTCAAGTGTTGACTTTAGCCTAGCCGGCTGGCTGAGGGCTCGGCGAATGGCGAACATGATCAGGACGCCGATGTCGTTATCGCTGGCCGCTCGAAAGACTGTTTCGCGGGCGGTCTGATTGAGCAGATTGAAGCCGACCATGATGACATCCCAAAGGCCGTCGCGCAGGGCGCGCTGCAACATCTGATGCTCAAGATCGCCGCTCCAATGTTCGGTGACGCCGATGAAGCGGATTGCCCCCGAGCGTTGCAGGTCCTGCAT